>JAEEIN010000073.1 GCA_016281385.1 Lachnospiraceae bacterium
GATCACGAATTCAACATTGGTGAAGTTTGCGTTTGTGGTTTCGAAATCGTCTGCAGTAAGGGCCATGTCGTAGGTGCCTGCATCTGTTCCATTAACACTTGCTGTTCCGCTGAATGTAAAGTCGGCCTCTGTATAAAGGTCATTGTCGATAGCTACATCGTAACCTGTTACAGTATGGGATGCTCCGTCATATGTAACTTTATCGCTATGCTCGGTAATGGTTACCGTTACCTTATCGGTCATTGCCGTTACGGTAAGGGTTCCTTCTGCCGTTTCGATATCGTAGTTATCGGCCTTTGTTCCTGCGTTAAGGGTATAGGTAAATGTGTTCGGAGTGCTTCCTACTTCAGTCCGGCTTCCGGTAACATCATATTCAGCACCTTCGCCCTCTGCAAAGCCGTCGCCGCTTACTGTTACGGTGTCGTTTGTAAGTGCGGTTCCGTTGTATGCCTTTTCATCATCTGCAGATGTAAGGGTCACACTTCTCTTGGTGATCTCAAGTGTTCCATCTACGATCACGAACTCTACATCGGTGAAGTTCTTATTAGTATTTGTGAAGTTTTCGGGAACAAGCTCCATATCGTAGGTGCCTGCATCTGTTGCGGATACACTGTCGTTTCCGTTGAATGTGAAGTCATTCACGGTGTACAGGTCATTATCAATGCTTACTGTATATCCTGCAGCAGTCTGTTCTGTTCCGTTGTACTTCGCGCTATTGCTGTTTTCGGTAATCGTTACAGTTACCTTATCGGTTACTGCCTTTACTGTAAGAGTACCAAGGTTTTCACTTACATCGTAGTTATCCTTATTTACACCATTCCAGATTAAGGAATATGTATTTGCGGATGAACCTACAGTTGTCTGTGTTCCTGTGGTGTTGATCATGACTGTTTCTTCATCAGCACCTACAAGACCGGTAATGCTGCATCTGGGATTTGTAAGAGGGGTTCTGTCGTAAACCTTCTCATCAGATGCTGTGGTGATCATTACTGATGCAGGCTTAACTGTAAGAGTACCCTTTACCAGCGTAACATTTGTGAATGCAGCCGTTACATTGGATTCGCCCTTGTAAATTTCATAAGAATCAACCGTATTATCTGCGAAACCTGCATCTGTCCGAGAACCGGAAACGTCAGCTCTTACTTCAAAATCATCGGAAAGTCCGTCTACCGTGACTTCTGCCTTGGAAAGAGCGGTTCCGTCATAAACCTTTTCAGCAGATGCTGCAGTAATCGTAACTGCCACATCGTTTACGGTTACTTCAAGAGTTCCGAGATCTTCAACCACTTTGTAGTTCTTAGGCTCTGTGATGCCCCAGTCGATGTCGTATGTGTTATCGCTTGTTCCAACATCTGTCTGAGAACCTGTAGCAGATACCGCTGCATTCTCGCCGTTAACAAGTCCGTCGATGCTTGCTTCTGCACAGGTAAGAGGTATTCCGTCGTAAACCTTGGATGCATCGCCTGTTGTTACTGTAACTTCTGCAGGCTGGATGGTAAGTGCAAATACATCGTCATCTTCGTCTATAACGAATGTTACATTTACGAAGCTTGTATCAGTTGCTGCGAAGTCGCTTGTTGCAAGTGCTGTTTCGTATGCAGCTACTGCATTGCCTTCGTACTTAACATCTGTTCCCGTAGCACCTGTTCCGCTGTAAACAACATTTGCTTCTGTGAAGTCATCAACAACAACTGTTTCTCCTTCACTATTAATATAGGAAGCAGATACTACTGTGAAGATGTCATTTGTCTGTTCAAGTCCGTTATAAGTTACTTTTGAATCGGTTCCTGCAACAACAACCGTAAGCTCAATGGGCTCGTACTGAGCATAGAGGATATTTGCGTTGCTGCTGTTAGGTCTGTTAACGTTATCTGCTGCGATGAACTTCTCACCGAGTTTAACACTAACACCGGTACCGTCCCTCATTGTGTTCCATGAAGTCTGGAAGTAACCGTTCTTCTTATAGATAGCACCCTCTGCAACCACTTCTTCGTTAACCTTGATATTCTCAATCTTAACCTGATCCTGGTTGGGGTTACCATCGTTGGGATCATAGATGATCCATGTAAGCTCATCTTTTCCGCCGGCTGTTCCGGTTTCCTGATATACTGCATTGACTACTACGTATCTGACATTGTCTCTTACTTCACCGCCGTCGATAGCGTTGGTGTCAATCTTGAATATATCATTAGGAAGAAGAATATTTCCGTTTCCGCCCTTTACCTGCCAGCCGATGAATGCATAGTATTTCTTGTTGACTTCATCGTTGATGATATTTGCGGGAGGAGCTGCTACGACTACGGATGAATCTGTAGCGTAGTTGTACTCGGGAATGTACTCATTTGTGTTGTCGGCAAATGTGCCCTGTGCACCTGCATTAAAGACAACTCTTACCACACCCTGGTATCTCCAGTGTGCATAAATATCAGTATTCTTTGTAACACGACCATACTTAAACTCGGTACCGTCTTCGTAGTACCAGCCGATGAGGTCGTAAGTATCTCTTTCAATACCTGTAATAAGGTTGTTACGATCTACTTCTTCTGTTGAAGGAACGTTGAACTGTGCGGTTCCGTCTTCCTTAACTGCATTAAGAAGGTCGTTCTTGAATGTACCGCCTTCGGGATGAAGGGTGATCGTATACTTAACGGGCTTGTAAACACCATAGATAACAAGACCGCCGTCGGGCATTGTAGTAGTGAAATCAAATGCCTGAGTTCCTTCAGGATCCTTGTACCAGCCAAACTCATAACCGGTGATCTCTGCAGGATAATTGCTTCCGCCCTTCATGTAGGACTTGACATTGTTATCATCCTTAAGAACCTTTTCATAGAAAATGTTCCCTACTGTGTTTACGGTCTTACTCTGAGTAGTAGGATTAATTGTTTCAAATGTAATATCAAACTGGCGTCTTGCATGACGAACGTATACTTGGGAATAATTGGAAACTGTTGTAGCTCCACTTCCTTCTTTTCCGTTCTCATGACAATTATTCCAATTACTACCGTTGGTAGAATACTGTACTACTGAGAAACCGTTATATTTATCTGTAAAATTGAATGTACCACCGGTTGTATATACGGTATTTGCCGGAGCTGTCAGTGCCGGATAACCACCGTTCGTGTCCTGCTTATAATGATATATAGTATAAGAACCGGCTGAAGCGACTTCTCCTAACAATGTTACATTTGTCAAAAACGAATCCAAAAATGTTGTTACAGTGTCGTTGTCATACCAAACATATTCAGAAGGCCATGTATATCCCTTCTGCTTAAATGTCTGACCATACAAACCTACAAACTTTTTATATTCAACCCAATCATTTAATTCCTTATATCGGGTTCCGGAATAATTATGCCAGGTTCTTGTTCCTAACCAGTTATCTTCTGTATGATAACCGCCCCAAGACCCACGATAGTATCCCCAATTGCCATTTTTAAATACTATCTCTCTGTAATCGCCATCTATATATCCATACAAAGTTCCACTGGTGTCAGTAGTTTCTACATATGAAGAATATGTTTTAAAGGTAATGGTAATTTCCCTACGCTGTATGTAAACATTAACAACCGTATCACCACCCGCGCTTACTGTGGTAACATCGTTACCCTTTGCATTCTTGATGGTAACAGAGCTACCTCTGGATGTGTTGTATTCAAATCCTGTGTACTCCTTGTCGCCCTTAAATCCAGTGTTAGTATTGTTTGCGCTGAATTTTTCGGAAGTACCGATCTTAACGGAAAGCTTGTTGTTCGAAAAGCTTGTTGTAATGGTATCTCCGGTCTTAACGCCTGTTACTTCCTTGGAGTAACCATAATCGTAACCGGTTCCTGCAACGTTCTGCATCCATACGATGACGTTGAACTTTGCATCAAGGTTTGCGTTCCACTTGGAATAAAGGAATACCTCTCTCTTTGTCTGATCAAGTGTTGCAACATCCTGAATCTTTGTTGCAAGATCAGCATTTGCAAGAACCGAGTCGCCTGCTTCGGTGAATGACCAGCCCTTGAAGGTGTAACCCGTACGCTCGGGATTATTTGTAACCTGTGCAAGTGCATCGCCAAGAGTCTGATCCTTTTCTACGAAAACGGGACCGGTATAAGTAGCTCCGGTGATGTCGCCGTAGTTACCTACGAATCTTACCCAGTAAGCATCAACAGCTATTGCATATAAATAAAGAGAATTTGTTGTCGTGATATCTTCGATCTCGGGAATGATCTTGGAGGCATCGTCCTTAACAGTTGACCAGCCCTTGAAGCCCTGACCTGCGGAAACGGGGATAACGTATCCTTCAAGATTTACTTTCTTATCTTCTTCTTTTTCAACAACAATCTGCTCAACCTTGCAGATCTCGCCGTCAACACCGATGAAGGTAATATAATATGTAGCACTGAATACGGGATAGATCTTATAGGTCGCATCCTGCGTTACAGTTCCTACTGTATGTGTATTGTTAGTAAAGGTGATTTTGTTGGAATCTTTTCTGTCGCCGTCAATGTACCAGCCGAGGAATTCTTCGTTATCACCGATCGCGGGGATACCGGGATTGGCAATAACGTCACCGCTCTTAACCTTCTTGGAGAAGATTACGGAATTGTCGTCTGAACCTTTAGCGCCCTTATAGAATTCGTAAGTTGCAACTGCTCTTCCTTCGTCATCGTCGCCAAGTGAGTTTTCTCCTTCGCGGGCAATGATGAAGATTGAGAACTGATTCGAATCGAACTCAACGCTTTCAACATTACCTTCTGCATCGGAGGTAACGTCTGCTTCGATTGACTCAACCAGTCCACCATGTTCATGGAGCACGCTGACATCTTCACACTCAATTGCTTCTTCAAGTGTGAGACTTACGTGAACGTATTTGGAGTCTGCAGGCTGAATCTCGGATCCATCATAGACGAAGGTGATATCAACACCCTTTGCCTCCGTAGCTGCCGGAACGGCCGTAAGTGCTGTCTCGAGTGCCTGCTCATCTGAAATTGCATTTATTACGATATTGGTTTCTGCGGGGAAGATTCCCTCTTCTGCCGTAACCGAAACGATCATTCCGCCCACATGTACATCTATCGCTTCAAGCTTGGGCATCAGTTCAGCGATATCTTCAACAGCAACAAACTCTGCCGTGAAGGTTGTATCCTCTGTGATGTCCGCAGGAACGAAGGTTGCCTCTGCGCTGACCTGGACGCCGTCTGCATCCTTCCAGTCAACGAAGGTGTATTTATCGTTCCATGCCGAAGCGGTAGCTCCGGTAAAGGAAGCTTCAGGATCGTTAAGATCGATCGTTTCTTTATATGAAGAAACCCTTCCGCCCTTAGTAGCCTTATAGGTTACTGTAACGAGCCTTTCTTCAGGTTCTTCAACGATCGGTGCAGGCTCTTCAGCCGAAGGCTCCTGCTCGTCCTGAATCGTTTCTTCAGTATCCGTATTTGTCTCTTCCGCTGTGTTATCGGAAGCAGAAAAACCGGACTGAATTTCTTCCAATGAGTTTGCTGAAACCGCAAAAACGGGGATGGAATTGACATCGCTTATCACCATGCCAAGAACCATGAGCGCACTCAAGAAGAACGCGGTTACGCGTTTGCCAAACTTTCTTGTCTTCATTGCATTCCTCCAAATTCCAAAATCCCTAATAGTTACATTGTTTGTGACACATCGGACGTCCCATATCCCATTCCCCCAACAAGATAAACAAAAACGAGCCCTGACTGAATGGAAAGAAGTTTTCCACTCTGATCAAGGCTCGATGTTGCGGGCGTTCCTTTATGTCTCATACACTCCAAAATTAACTTATTTCGACAAAAGGTTCAAGGTTTTTTAGGATTTCAAAATATTTTCGTATAAAGGGACTAAAAACCCACTTTTGAACAATATTGATTTTGTATATTTTCACAATAATAGTACTCAAGTACCAATTATTGAATGCTAAATTCCGCATATATGGATACTATATTCAGCAGAATCTCCACCGCTTTATGTAGTCTTTGAAACGACGTACATTCCTGTTCTCCATGGAAAAAGAAGCCGCCTGTGCCCAGATTCGGGCATGGAAGTCCTTTATAGGAAAGCATTGCGCCGTCTGTGCCGCCTCTTACGGGATTTACCTTGGGTTCGAGGCCGGCTTTTACGATGGCAGCCTTGGCATTTTCTATAAGATGCATGTGAGGTTTGATCTTTTCAAGCATATTATAGTAGGAATCATTAACATTGACCGATACGGTACCATCGCCATATTTGGCATTTATCTTATCTCCGATCTCACATATGAGCTTTTTCTTTGCTTCAAACTTGTTAAGATCGTGGTCCCTTATTATATAGGAAAGAACTGCTTCGGAAACACGTCCCTTCATATCCGTAAGGTGGAAGAAGCCTTCTCTTCCTTCGGTCATCTCAGGGCATTCTTCGATAGGAAGCATTGCATTGAATTCCATTGCAACCTTTGAAGCATTTATCATGGTATCCTTTGCTGAACCGGGATGAACCGATAAACCTTTAACGGTTACCTTTGCGGAAGCAGCATTGAAGTTCTCATATTCAACTTCATCCACATCTCCGCCGTCAACGGTATATGCAAATTTGGCGCCAAAGCCTTCTACATCAAAGAAATCCGTACCTTCACCGATCTCCTCGTCGGGTGTGAAGGCTACCCAGATGGGTCCGTGCTTGATATTGTCCGATTCGGTCAAGATCTCCAGCATTGTCATGATCTCGGCTACGCCTGCCTTATCATCAGCTCCAAGTAAGGTCGTTCCGTCACTTGTTACCAGGGTCTCTCCCTTCATCCTTGCAAGCTCAGGATACTTTTCCTTGGTCATGACAAAGCCCGAACCGGGAAGAGTTACGGATTCACCGTTGAAGTTTTTATGGATGATGGGATTGACATTTTCTCCCGATGCTTCGTTTGAAGTATCCATATGTGCTATGAAACCGATGGGTGTCTTATCTTCCAGTCCCTTTGAAGCGGGAAGGAAACCGTACACATAGCATTTGTCATCCATTCTCACCTTTTCAAGGCCGAGTTCTGTAAGTTCATCCCTCAATTGACTTGCGAGGTCAAACTCACCTTTGAAGCTGGGATGAGTTCCCGATTCCTCGCTTGAAGTGGTATGTACCTTGACATACTTTAAAAATCTCTCTTCAACTCTCATTCTTCTTCCTCCGATATATTCAACAAATGGCTTTCACAAATCTGCCTTTATTGTCATTCTTATCTTTTATGATGACTTCGACGTATTCGATATCGAAACGTACAAAAGCATCCGCCAGTTCCTTTGTTATCACTTCTCCCGGAACCGCAATTGAAATTGCGGGCGGGCAGGCTATGGTCGGAGTTGCACAGATCCTTCCCACGGACTGAGACGCCGTGATCTTTTCATGGGGTGCAAAGACCGCATCACGGATGGACATAGCCGTTTTGATGTTGTCGTGACGAATTTCTGAAGTAACTTCCGTTATTTTTCCCGCAGGTCTTTCATTTGTACCAAGTGCATCGACAATCCTGTCAAGATCTTCATCCTTGTTATGCATCGTAAGCATCATAACAACATAGTCATTGTCGGAATACTCACATTCTATCCCGTTTTCTCTAAGCAGGTCGGCAAGTTTTGAGCCCGTCAGCCTATCGGGAGTCTTTATGGTAAGACGCATGGGATCCGACTTCATAACTTCCCAGCCGTTTTTACCGATCTTCTCCTTCAGTCGATCCATCTTTCCGCAGAATTCCAAAAGGTTGTCCTCATATCCCTCCGTCAGATATCTGTTGCAAAGATCCAGCGACTGAAGTATGAGATAAGAAGGTGAAGTGGATCCGAAAAGAGACATTGCATACTTCGCCTGTGAAGCAAGTTCATCATGCCCTTTATTAATATGAAGATACGCGCCTCCCGTAAGGACCGGAAGTGTCTTGTGGGCTGAGTCGCTGCACATGTCCGCGCCGCATTTCATAGGATGAACAAAGTCCTTATATTTCCCTTCATCAAGGAAGTTAAAGTATGCTCCGTGGGCATTGTCCACGGTAAGTATGGTACCATATCTGTGGCACACATCCGCAAGTTCCTTGAGATCAATGGTATTTCCCAGATAATCGGGAGATGTTATGAATACTGCTGCCGGCGGATATTTACAGGAAGCCAGTGCAGCTTCCAGCATCTTCCCCGTAACATCACACTTACAGATATTGCCGCTCTTTTCCTCCGGCCAGATCCATTTAACATCAAGATCAAGCAAAGCAGCCGCATGTATGAAAGAAGCATGCGCATTTCTCGCCGCAACAACCAAGGGCCGCTTTCCCGGATTTTTCTTTTTCCACTCAAGAAGTGCAAGTGCAAGCATGCCTTTAACGCATTGACTGCTTCCCTCAGTGGAGTATACCGTCCTTCCGGAGTTAAACAAGGACGTGGCATTTGCTTCGCTTTCCGCAATGATCCCCTCTGCAAGATACAGATAGTCCGC
>JAEEIN010000074.1 GCA_016281385.1 Lachnospiraceae bacterium
AAAATATGATCAGAAGCATAATGGATAAAAAGGGCATAACTTTATACAGGCTTTCAAAAGAAACGGGTATTCCGTATTCAACGGTTTCGGACATTGTTTCCGGAAAAACCGGGATCGAAAATGTTTCTGCCAAAGTTTTATTCAAATTGTCGCAATTCCTTGATGTTTCAATGGAGGAACTGTATCTCGGAAAGCAGGAAAGAACCACGGTTTATCTCTATAATAAGGATAGAGATGTTTTGATTTATACCGGAGGAAGAAAGTATTCCTATTTAGGACCCAAGAATCTGGTTGGTTTCAGAAATGTTACTTCAGTAAAGAATAATGTTATTTATGTGGATACGTTTTTCAAAGACCTGACCGGCAAGATCTATGTTGAAGAAGATTATATAGATTTAAATGATGTGGTTGATGATAAAAAAGTGCTTACCGATCATACATATGATGTTGTGATCGGGTTTCCCGGTGAGAGCAGACGACAGTTTCTGACAGAAAATGCCGTCATGGTATGTGACAACATGGCTGTGCTTACGGCTGACAACGGAACGGGGGATGTAGTTGTTGAGATCACAAATCTCAGCAGAAATAAGGAAAGAATGCTATTAAGAATGAGGGATTATGCCATCCTTTATTCCAATATGAGTGAAAGAATGAAGACCAGAGCCGTTGAATCTGCCAAGAAAAATCATGAACTGATCTGCGAAAGTGTAAAGGAGAGAATGCATGCCTAAATATTCAAATGATATCGTGGCAGCAGTACAGTGACAACGGTTATTATGAAAAGCGATAGAGATCATATCTGAGGTGATTATAATGAAGTTTTTTGAAAAAGGCGATTCGGATAAATGTGTTGTTGTTCTGCATCCCATGCTTGCGGATCACGGAAGTGTTGTGGAACTGGCAAGGTTTATGGGGGATGGGTACAGGTATATCATCCCTGATCTTTCGGGTCATGGGGCGGATATGGATACGACTTTCATATCCGTTAAAGACGAAGCGGACAGACTCATCAATTATCTGGAACAACAAAATATATTTAAGATCGATTATCTCATCGGATTCTCTATGGGAGCTTTGGTGGCTCTCGAGGTGTTTTCGAGAAGGCCGGAGATGGTAGGAAAAGTGGTACTCGAAGGCGCACCCTTATTTAACTATGGACCTTTGTTTCGATGGATCGCAAAGAAGTCGTATCTTAACATGCAGAAGAAAGCTTCCTCCGATACGGCCTTGATGGCAGAAGAGTTTGCAAAGACCTTTGGAAAAGCAACGGGAGAGAAGATGGCTTCCGATTTTTCGAAGATGAAGCCCGAAACCGTAGCCAATTGTGCAATTGCCTGTGCAAAGGTCTCTTTCCCTAAGATCGCAGATGAACATCAGAAGAAGATGATCTTCAGATACGGCGATAAAGACGGCAACTACAAAGCCGGCACCAAATACACTTTCCGCTACTACCGCGATGCGGAATTTACCATTGAGCGCGGTTACGGTCATTGCGAGTTTGCAATGAAGAGGACGGATAAGTTTGTAAGTGAGATATTATAAAGAAACGGCGGAACCGATCGGTTCCGCCGTATTTATTATCATTCTTCTCCGTTCCAGCAATAGGTACAGAGCTTGTTTTTATCAATTTCCACCGCTGCCAGCATATCGTCAAGACGATTGAAGCGAAGGGAAGTGAAATTCAGTTCCTTTCTGATCTCCTCCACCATTACATCGTACTTGGGATTATCCGGATCCGCATATTCCTTAAGCACTTCTTCGGTCACGTTTCCGTTTTCCAGTCTGTCGATGACCCTTCTTGTTATAAGATCCATCTCGGAAGAAGAACGGGAGAAGTTTAGGTACTTACATCCGTATAAAAGGGGCGGGCAGGCAGGCCTGATATGAACTTCCTTGGCACCGCTGGTGTACAAAAACTCCGTTGTCTCACGCAGCTGAGTACCGCTTACGATGGAGTCGTCTATAAGAAGAAGCTTCTTGTCACGGATAAGATCGTCGACGGCGATGAGCTTCATCTTCGCAATAAGGTTACGCTGGCTCTGGATCGTAGGCATGAAGGATCTGGGCCAGGTAGGGGTATATTTGATGAAGGGACGTGAGAAAGGCACACCGGATTCATTCGCATATCCGATGGCATGTGCAAGTCCGGAATCGGGAACGCCGGCAACAACATCGGGCTTTACATGGTCACGTCTTGCCATTGCGGCACCGCAGTTGTAACGCATTCTTTCTACACTTATTCCCTCGTAGGAGCTTGAAGGATATCCGTAGTAAACCCAGAGGAAGGTACACATCCTCATCTTGTCTCCGGGAGTCTTTATCATCTTGTAGCCTTCGGCGTCGATAACACCGATCTCGCCGGGGCCCAATTCCTTCAAAGTGGTATAACCCAGATTCTTGTAAGCAAAATCCTCAAAGGAAACACAGAAAGCATCCTCTTTATGACCTATAACAATGGGAGTTCTTCCAAGCTTATCCCTTGCACAGTAGATTCCCTTTGGAGTAAGAAGAAGCAGTGACAGAGAACCGTCAACGCTTTCAAGGGCGTTGTTTATACCGTCTATAAGGTTTTCTTTTTCATTGATCAGGGCCGCAACAAGTTCCGTTGCGTTTATGTCCCCGCCGCTCATCTCAAGGAAATGAGAGTGGCCGTTGTTGAAGATGCGGTCGGTAAGTTCTTCCGTGTTGTTTATCTTGCTGACAGTGGTAAGTGCGTACGTACCGTGATGTGAACGTACCGTCAAAGGCTGGGGTTCAAAATCCGATATACAGCCGATGCCCAGAGTTCCGTGCATCTCCTTGACTTCGCTGTCAAACTTTGTCCTGAAAGGAGCATTTTCAATGTTGTGGATGGCTCTGTTGAAGCCCTTTTCCTTATCCCACACGCACATACCGCCGCGTCTGGTTCCTAAATGTGAGTGATAATCAATACCGAAAAACAGATCAAAAACGCAATCAAGCTTAGAAGCTACACCAAAAAAGCCGCCCATAGATAATCTCCTTTTGATTCAGATTTGCCCCGCATAGAAACTTTCATAGAAAAATCTATCACAAAAGTTCTTGTCGGTCTATAAAAAGAACAACCAAAAACTGAAAGTTATGGTGGAAAATAATGTGCGGTATGCTAAAATGTCTGTGAGGTGTTATGGTGAGAACAAAAACAAATCTTTACAAAGGAATATTGCTCGTATCCCTTCTGTTCGGAAGTGTTCTTCTTGCGGGATGTAAGGATAAGACCGATTACAAGGAACTTTACAGGCGCGAAGGCATTTCGAAGCTTGACGAAGGCGATTACAAGGGGGCTATAGAGTCATTTACCGCTGCTCTGGCCCAGGGGCACGGTTTTATAAAGAAAACGGATTACGATATCAATTACTATCTGGGATACGCTTATTATCTTAACGGCCGGTACGATGATGCCATAGCCCGTTACGACGCGATCATCGCCCTTAAGCCCAAGGATACGGATGCGTATTACTACAGAGCCCTTTCGAAACTTCACAACGGCGACCGCAGCGGAGCGGATGAGGACTTTCTTGTTTACACGAATTCGGATCCCAAGAATTACGATCTTTGCATAGATGTTTATTTCTGCATGGTTGATGCGGGATATCAGATCGACGCCGATTCCTATTTAAAGATGGTGCTCGAGAATTCCGATTCCTCCATGAGCGATTACGACAAAGGCCGTATCTGCTACTATTTAAAGGATTATTCAAACGCCAGGGTTTATCTGGAAAAAGCAAAGTCTATGTCGGATTCCGACACGATACTTATGTTAGGAAAAACCTACGAGGCAATCTCCGATTACAGTTATGCCGCAAGCCTTTACAACAGTTATCTTGAGGAGAAGGGTAACAATGCGGCGGTTTACAATCAGCTGGGAGTATGCCGGATAAAGATGGAGGATTACGAAGCTGCGATCTCCGCTTTTTCGTCCGGGCTTTCCGTTGATAACGGCGAATGGACCCAGGAGCTTCTTTACAATGAAGTGCTTGCATATGAATATATGCTTGATTTTGATACCGCCTATGTGAAACTCGGCGAGTATCTCGAAAAATATCCCAAGGATGTGGATGCACAGAGGGAATATGTTTTCCTCGGCACAAGGTAGAGAATGAAGAAAGTACTTATCGTAAGCGATACACACGGTGATAACCGGAATTTTGAGGCTGTCCTTGACAAAGTCGGGCAGCCCGATTTTTTTATCCATTGCGGAGACCTTGAAGGCTCGGCATATTATTATGAACATGTCCTTAAATGTGAAAAGGCCATGGTATCGGGTAATAACGACTGGACTTCGGGACTCAGGTCAATGGAATATGCCGAAATAAACGGTTTTTCCATGTTGATAGTCCACGGTCACAGATACGGGGTTCACTACGGAACGGAAGCCCTTAAGGACCTTGCGGTGGACAATGCGGTATCGGCGGTTCTCTACGGTCATACCCATGTTCCGGATCTTGAATACGATGATGAGAACGATATCTGGATCGCAAATCCCGGGAGCCTTTCCTATCCGAGGCAGGACGGACGCAGGCCCTCATATATACTGCTGGAGATCGAGGATGACGGGACACC
Source organism: Lachnospiraceae bacterium (assembly GCA_016281385.1). Lineage (GTDB taxonomy): Bacteria > Bacillota > Clostridia > Lachnospirales > Lachnospiraceae > UBA1258. The sequence goes on from JAEEIN010000074.1 coordinate 4,582, forward strand.
GCATTTTACGATAAACTACTTATAATAAGTACGGCGGAACCGATCGGTTCCGCCGTTTCTTTATGTTTCGGGTTCGCTTTTGCTTTTTCTCTTAAAACTTAAACTGAACCTTCTCTTTAATGTTGTTCCGGTAACAGCCGCACGGTGAAGGTTTTCTTTCCTTTCAAGGTAGGAGCCGAGAGCAAGGCCCGCTACGATACCGATGGGAAGACCCACATAGAAACTGCCAACGACTATGCTCAGAAGACAGCCGATCCAGAGACCGTGCATAAGATAAAGACCGCGCCAGTAGGAAGGCTCCTTGGTGATGGAGTAGGTCTCCACATGATCGGTGACACCGCGGTAGATGAAGCCGGCCTTTGTATAAGAGTGGATGGCGCCGTCGTTCAAGTCGCCGAAGTAACTCTTGATCTCGTAGATATCCTTCTGGAAGAAGCCCCACTCGGAGATCATCTTCAGAGAGGTGGTACCGATACCCTTGTTTCTGTATTCTTTCTTTATATATATGGTAAGTTCCAGAACGCCCAGCTGGGCGGGACCGTGGAAATACAGATAACCCACGTCTTTGGGCTTCTCGCCTTTATCGTGGTACTCGATCTTCCAAAGTGCGTAGAAGAGGAGTGTCCTGTCATTATTCTTCGCAAGGTCCTCCAAAGTCGTACGGTTCTCAAGGAACCAGTCGAGATATTCCTTGTCCTCCTCAGCCAGACCCTGTAAAAAATCGTCGATCTCAAGAGGATGGATCAGCGATACATCGGTAAAGGCTGAATGTAAAATGTGTCTGTTTCTTTTTTTCATATAAACCCCTGTACATTAATGTGATCCTGTGGTTCGATCACTTAAAATTTTAACATGAGCCCGATTTTATGGCAATAGACAGAAGGGCCTCCGTATCAGTGCTTTTAAGTTGGAATGCTTTAAGTTGATGCAGTTACATAATGTTTTTACATTTTTTACGCAACAACAATATATTGTGGCGTATAAAGGCTCAATTTCCACATTTTTTTGGAATATTTGCTGCTCAAGACACAAAATATGGTGTTTACATAAGTATTATTTTCGATATATTGCGTTTTATTCATTGACAATAAAAAGGGCGGGTGCTACACTAAATGTAGTCGCGAAAATTGGGGTTTTCGCAATATGTTGGGAGGAAAAGTTTTAATGTATCAGGTAGTTAAAAGAAACGGAGAAGTTTCGGATTTTACGCTTACCAGGATCAGCGATGCCATCATGAAGGCGTTCGTTGCAACTGAGATGGACTATACCAACGACATCATCGATCTTCTGGCTTTAAGGGTGACCGCAGACTTTCAGTCTAAGGTTAAGGACGGCAAGATCACTGTCGAGGATATTCAGGACAGCGTAGAGAAGGTACTTGAGCAGGCGGGGTATGTAGAGGTAGCAAAGGCTTACATTCTTTATCGTAAGCAGCGCGAGAAGATGCGCGTTATGAAGTCCACCATCCTTGACTACAAGGATGTGGTAAACAGCTATGTTAAGGTTGAGGACTGGCGTGTTAAGGAGAATTCCACCGTTACTTATTCCGTAGGCGGTCTTATCCTTTCAAACTCCGGTGCCGTTACCGCAAACTACTGGCTCAGTGAGATCTACGATGAGGAGATCGCAGAGGCTCACCGCAACGCGGATATCCATATCCACGACCTTTCAATGCTCACCGGTTACTGCGCAGGCTGGTCATTAAAACAGCTTATCACCGAGGGACTCGGCGGAATCCCCGGAAAGATCACATCAGCTCCCGCCAAGCACTTATCCGTTCTGTGCAACCAGATGGTAAACTTCCTTGGTATCATGCAGAACGAATGGGCAGGCGCTCAGGCATTTTCATCATTTGATACTTATCTTGCACCTTTCGTTAAGGTAGACAATCTTACCTATCCCGAAGTCAAGAAGTGCATAGAATCCTTTATATACGGTGTTAATACACCCAGCCGTTGGGGAACACAGGCTCCTTTCTCAAATATAACCCTTGACTGGACGGTTCCCGCCGACCTTGCGGAGCTTCCCTGTATCGTA
>JAEEIN010000075.1 GCA_016281385.1 Lachnospiraceae bacterium
AATTATATTTAAACATTACGCATTTTCCTCCTCATACTTTTTAAGGAACTTAACAAGTTCCTCAACACCTTCCTTGGGCATTGCGTTGTAGATGGAAGCTCTTAAGCCGCCTACGCTTCTGTGTCCCTTAAGGTTATCAAGTCCTGCAGCCTTTGTTGCTGCAACTACAGCTGCATCCTTGTCTGCATCACCTGTTACAAAGCAAACATTCATTAAGGATCTGAATTCCTTGTCTACAGTGCCCTTAAAGAGCTTGCTGGAATCGATATAGTCGTAAAGGATCTTTGCTTTATCCTCATTGATCTTGTTCATAGCTTCAAGTCCGCCGAGGCTCTTTAAGTACTTAAATACCTTACCGCAGCAATAGATAGCCCAGCAGTTGGGGGTATTGTACATGGAGTCATTGGCTGCATGTGTATTGTAGGAAAGATATACGGGAGCCTTGGGATCGATATCTTCTTTGATAAGGTCCTCTCTGATGATAACGATGGCCATACCTGCGGGTCCGACGTTCTTCTGAACACCTGCAAAGATAACACCGTAATCACTGACGTTTACGGGCTTGCTTAAGAACATTGAGGACTGATCCGCAACAAGAACCTTTCCCTTTGTGTTGGGAAGCTTGTTAAATACGTTTCCGTGAATGGTCTCGTTTTCGCAGATATATACATAGTCTGCATCATCGTCAATGGGAAGATCGGAACAATCGGGAACGTAGCTGTAGTTTCTGTCTTCGCTTGATGCGATAACGTTAACCTTGCCATACTTCTTGGCTTCTGCAGCTGCCTTCTTGGACCATGCGCCTGTAACGATATAATCAAATACACCGTTTTTACAGAGATTGATGGGAACCATTGCAAACTGCAATGTACCGCCACCCTGTACAAATAAAACCTTATAATTATCGGGAATGCCCATAAGCTCTCTTAAATCGGCTTCGGCTTCGTCTGCGATGGTCTGGAACACCTTAGATCGGTGAGACATCTCCATAACGCTCATTCCGCTTCCCTTGTAATCGATGAGTTCTTTCTGAATCTCCTCAAGAACAGGCAATGGCATCATAGCCGGACCTGCCGAAAAATTGTAAACTCTGGACATAACGCTCCTCCTTATTGATACATTTGCGTATCGGTTTATTGGTTTATCACTTTAAAGTGATTACAAATTAAAATCACTATATACTAACGCAAAAGGTAAGTCAAACTCTTTTATATGAATTTGGTGATTTAATACAAAATAACCGGAATCCCCACTTCAATTTCGTCATAAAGAACACTGATATCATCATTTTTCATATTCACACAGCCGTGGGAACCGTGGGTTATGTACCGATCTCCTCCGAAAGCCGACTGCCATGATGCATCATGAAGTCCTATACCTGCGGTAGGATAAATGGGCATCCAGTAATTGACATGGGATGCATAATTGGTACCCTTTAAGATCACGTCCGTAGACTTGGAAAATACACAGCAGACCATTGGCGGTGTGGGTGAAGAAGGCTTTCCGGTCACCACATCGGCTTCCATCTTAAGTTCTCCGTCACTGAAGTAATAAAGCACCTGCTTTTCAAGATCTATCTCTATATACGTCGGTCCTATATCATCAAGCCCTCTGTGATAGGCTTTGTGAAGATATTCGGGAGTATAAAGTTCCTGTTTTCCTTCTTTGATCGCAGAATCCAGATACTCATACATAGCATCACGGTTAAGGAGGGTGCCATAAAGGATCTTGTCGATCTCATAGACCTTACCGTTATGAGCCCTGTATTTTCTGGGTTTATCGTAAGTATCGTATCTGTCGCAGGTTTCATCAACGAAAGAACGTATTTCGCTGTCTGAAATGGATAAGTCGCCTTCTTCATTTCTTAAAAAACAATCATTTTCTTCAAGAGTGATGAAACGGCTTAATATCCTGTTGTCGATGGCTATCTTTTCGTCGCCCATATCCAGGGTAAGCTTTGGAGTGAAATAGTCCGAGACACTCTCCCACTCATCCATGATCCTCATTTCTTTATCCGTGTAAGGCTCCACATAGAAGCAGGATTCGTCCAATGTGACTTCATCAGTGGTGAAAAAGGCTGTTCTTACGGCTTCCTTTACGACTGAAACGTCAACTCTGGGTAAATTGTCATCGTACAGTTCGTATCCTTCGTCTGTAAGAATGATCTTAACTTCATGCCCGTCAGGCCTTGTGTTGTTCTTAACAAACTCAAGGTTCTCGATCTCTTCATAAAGCATCTCTTCGTCATAGGAAAGATCCGGCTCTATGGAGGACTTCGGAACATGTTTGAAAAGATTCTGTACCCACAGATAGGGGTTCTGTTTGTTCTTTATATCCTGTAAGTAATCGGTGAAATCGATGCTTACGGAGACGTTTTCGGGGTATATGAAAGAAACCTTCCCATCGGGATCGGTGATCTTTAATGATCCGGTCTCATATTTGTTTTTAAGCTCAAGGTTTATCTCGTCTATTCCCTTGCCGGTACAGTAGACACCGTTTATCCAGGTTCCGTAGGAAAAACCGGACTTGTAATAATCTGCAAGAAGAATATACAGTCCGATCACGGAAGCCAGGATCAGGGTGGGAACAAGAACAAGAATAATCTTTGCTTTACGGCTCATTACTTGCCCTCAAGATCCTTTTCGTCAAAGACGTCGCTTAAGGGTTTTCCGCCGGGAACCATGGGGAATACCTTGTCGTCTTCGTTGATGATACAGTCAATGACTGCAGGTTTACCGTTCTTAATCGCCGCCTCAAGTGCAGGTGCGAATTCTTCTTTTGTTGTTACCTTATATGCGTCACATCCGAGACCTTCGGCTACTTTGCAGTAGTCAACGGAATCGTTGAGTACGGTCTGGGAATAGCGGCCTTCATAGAATAATGTCTGCCACTGACGTACCATACCGAGAACATGGTTGTTGATGATGATCTCGATGATGGGAATATTGAAGCGACTTGCGGTTGCAAGCTCGTTCATGTTCATTCTGAAGCATCCGTCTCCGGCTACGTTGATACATATCTTCTCGGGACGTGCAACCTTGGCACCGATACATGCACCGAGACCGTAACCCATGGTTCCGAGACCGCCGGATGATAAGAATGTACGAGGCTCTGTATATCTGTAATACTGAGAAGCCCATATCTGGTGCTGACCTACATCCGTTGTAATAATGGCCTTGCCCTGGGTGATGCGGTCCGTTTCCTCCATGATAAAAGGACAGGTAAGCTTTGTTCTGTCGTAATCAAGAGGGAACTTCTCTTTAAGTGACTTGATATTGTTCATCCAGTAAACATGATTCTGCTGTGGAAGTTTTGCATTTACAAGTGTAAGTGCTTCTTTAAGATCTCCCACTACAGCAGCATCTGTTTTGATGTTTTTGTTTATCTCGGCTGCATCGATATCAAAATGGATCACCTTTGCATTCTTTGCAAATGTGGCAACGTTACCAACAACACGATCCGAGAAACGTGCTCCCAGAGCAACAAGAAGATCGCAGTCGCTTACACCGAGGTTTGAAGCTTTTGTTCCGTGCATACCGATCATTCCGGTGTATCTTTCCGAATAACCGTCAAATGCACCTTTACCCATCAATGTATCGCAGACAGGCGCATCGAGAAGCTCTGCAAATTTCTTGACCTCTTCGCAGGCGCCGCTCATGATCGCACCGCCGCCTACATAGATGAAAGGCTTCTTTGATGTCTTCATGATCTCGACTGCCTTGTCGATATCTTCGTCTGTAAATCTGTTAATTCTCTCAACGGGCTCGGATTTTGCGGGAGTATACTCGCATAAAGCTGCGGTAACATCCTTTGTGATATCCACAAGAACGGGACCGGGACGACCGGATTTAGCAATCTTGAAGGCCTTTCTTATGGTATCTGCAAGCTTTGTTACATCCTTAACGATATAACCGTGCTTGGTAATGGGCATTGTCACACCTGCGATATCAACTTCCTGGAAGGTATCCTTGCCAAGCCAGGGAAGAACAACGTTTGCCGTGATGGCTACAAGGGGAACCGAATCCATATAGGCCGTTGCGATACCTGTAACAAGGTTTGTTGCACCGGGGCCTGAGGTAGCCATACAAACACCTACCTTACCCGTTGCACGTGCATATCCGTCTGCCGCATGGGATGCTCCCTGTTCATGAGATGTGAGGATATGTCTAATCTCACTGTGCTTATATAAAGCGTCGTAGACGTTGAGGATGGTTCCTCCGGGATAACCGAAGACAGTATCAACGCCCTGCTCCTTTAAACATTCAATGACAATTTCGGCGCCTGTAAGCTGCATCTTAATTCTCCTTTCCCGGAACCTTTAAAACAGCGCCTTCTGCGGCACTTGAAACAAGTTCGCGGTAACGTAATAAGTATCCTGTTTTTATGTCCGTCTCCTTGGGAGTCCAGTTTTCTTTTCTCTTTGCAAATTCTTCATCACTGATCTTGACGTTAAGGGTATTTGCGGGAATATCTATCTCGATGATATCCCCTTCCTTAACAAATGCGATGGGCCCGCCCAGAGCAGCTTCGGGAGATACATGTCCGATGGACGCGCCTCTGGATGCACCTGAGAAACGACCGTCGGTAATGAGTGCTACGGATGAACCCAGTCCCATGCCTGCGATCGCGGATGTGGGGTTAAGCATTTCTCTCATACCGGGACCGCCCTTAGGTCCTTCGTATCTGATAACAACAACTTCTCCGGCAACGATCTTTCCGCCCTTGATGGCAGCGATAGCATCATCTTCACAGTCAAATACCCGAGCCGGGCCTGAGTGTACCATCATTTCGGGCACAACTGCGGAACGCTTAACAACCGAGCCTTCCGGTGCAAGGTTACCCTTAAGGACAGCAATACCGCCGGTCTTGCTGTAAGGCTCTTCAACAGGTCTGATGACCTGAGGGTTCTTGTTATATGCTGACCTGATGTTCTCACCCATTGTTTTTCCCGTAACGGACTTAACGTTAAGGTCAAGAAGATCAAGCTTTGAAAGTTCGTTCATTACTGCATAAACACCGCCGGCTTCGTTAAGGTCCTCCATATAGGTGGGACCTGCGGGAGCAAGGTGGCAAAGGTTAGGGGTCTTGTCGGATAAGCTGTTTGCGATGTCGAGATCGATCTTTACGCCTGCTTCGTGAGCTATGGCGGGAAGATGAAGCATTGTGTTCGTAGAGCAGCCGAGAGCCATATCAACAGTAAGAGCATTTAAGAATGCTTCCTTGGTAAGGATGTCTCTGGGAAAGATGTTCTTCTCAACAAGTTCCATGATCTTCATTCCTGCGTGTTTGGCAAGACGGATCCTTTCACTGTAAACTGCGGGTATGGTTCCGTTTCCGGGAAGTCCCATACCGATGGCTTCGGTTAAGCAGTTCATGGAGTTGGCGGTGTACATACCCGAGCAGGAACCGCAGGTAGGACAAACCTTTTCTTCAAATTCCCTTAACTCATCCATCGTCATCTTGTTTGCGGCAACACTGCCTACGGCTTCAAACATAGCCGATAAGCTCTTCTTCTGGCCCCTTACATGGCCTGCAAGCATGGGACCGCCGGAAACAAAGATGGTGGGTATATTAAGACGAGCCGCAGCCATAAGAAGGCCGGGAACGTTCTTGTCACAGTTGGGAACCATAACAAGGCCGTCAAACTGATGAGCCATTGCCATGCATTCCGTGGAATCACAGATAAGGTCTCTGGTCACAAGGGAATATTTCATTCCTATA
>JAEEIN010000076.1 GCA_016281385.1 Lachnospiraceae bacterium
AACCATGGGCGTCATGGGCTTGAACCGCATATTCATGAGCCTTTCCAAGGCCAGCGCCAGCGCCGACCGGATCGACGAGGTATTGAAGAAGAACGACGGCTGGCAAAAAGAAGAATCTCCCATTGACGAGAAAGCTCCATATATCGAATTTTCAAATGTGGACTTTTCCTACGGTAAAGAGAGCAAGACCGATGAAAACTTCGTGGGCGGCAAACGTGAGAAAGCCCTTGATGACATAAGCTTTACCCTAAAGAAGGGACAAAGCCTTGGAATCATCGGCCCCACCGGATGCGGAAAAACAACCATCATCAATCTGCTCCTCAGGTTCTATGACGCAGATGCGGGAACCGTAAAGATCGGGGGCAGAAATGTCAGATCCTTTGACAAGGATGAGTTAAGAAAGAAATTCGGTGTTGTTTTTCAGAATGATATGGTCTTTAAGGATTCCCTCAGGAGCAATATCGATTTTGGCCGCGGTTATTCGGAAGAGGATCTGATCGATGCAACGAAGGATGCACAGGCTTTTGAATACATACAGGGACTTGATGACGGATTGGATCATCAGGCGGATATAAAGGGAGCGAACTTATCCGGCGGTCAGAAGCAGAGACTGCTGGTTTCAAGAGCACTGGCGGGCAAGCCCGAGATCCTTGTTCTGGATGACAGCTCAAGCGCCCTTGATTACAAGACAGACTCTGACATGAGAAAGGCCATCAGAAAGCATCACAAAGACAGCACACTGATACTCATCGCACAGAGAGTCAGCAGCGTTATGAACATGGATAAGATCCTTGTGATGGATAACGGAAGATGCATAGGTATCGGAACCCATGCCGAGCTTATGGAAAACTGCGCGGCTTACCGCGAAACTTACGAAATGCAGACAAGCTAAGGAGAAATGTTATGCCGGGACCCGGAGACAGAGGGGGAGTAAAGCAAAAACCGAAAAATGCGGGCAAAACCATAAAGCGCCTGCTTAAATATATGTTGCGCTACGGCTGGCTGTTTTTCCTGTTCCTTGTCTGCGCCTTTGCAAGCAATGTGGGCAACCTGCTGGGACCGAATTTTGCAGGTAAGGCCATCAACGAGGCAAGTGCGGGAGCGGGCAGGGTAAACATGCAGCTGGTGGTCCGCTACGGCCTTCTGATGCTGCTTGTTTACGTGGGAAGCAATATCTTATCCTTCCTTGTGAACATCGGAATGATGCACGTGGGAAGATATGTGGCAAGAAACATGAGACGCGACGTGTTCCACAAGCTCATGGACCTTCCCGTGGGATATTTTGACAAGCATCTGGCCGGGGACATCATAAGCCGTGTTTCCTACGATATCGATGTGGTATGCACAAGCCTTTCTTCCGATATCGTGCAGATACTGACAAGCCTGGTGACGGTCATCGGAAGCTTTGTGATGATGTGTGTCATTTCGGTACCCCTGGTACTTTGCATGGTATTTACGATACCTGTATCCATTCTTTTTACAAGATACATGAGCAAGAGAACGAAGCCTTTGTATCACGCACGAAGCGTTGCTTACGGTGAGATGAACGGCTTTGCCGAGGAGATGTTCACGGGACAGAAGACCATCCTTGCATATGCCCATGAGGACTATGTCTGCGACAGATTCAAGGAGATCAACAAAAATGCAGCAACCGCCTACAAGAACGCGGACGGCCTTGGAATGACCATGGGACCCACCATCGGAATGATCAGCAATATCGGTCTTTCTGCCATCGGTCTTGGCGGCGCCCTTCTTTATATGAACGGAATAGTGGGCCTCGGTCAGATATCAAGCTTCATCCTTTACAGCCGTAAGTTCAGCGGCCCCATAAACGAGATATCAAACATCATAAACGAGATCTTCAGCGCCCTTGCTGCTGCGGAGAGAGTGTTCCAGCTCCTTGACGAGGCGGAGGAGGTTAAGGACCGTGACGACGCGGTGGAACTTTCCGGCGCCAAGGGCCACGTGGAAGCCGCCGACGTTGAATTCGGCTACCTTAAGAACAAAGTGATCCTCCACGATCTTAACATGGAGGCCAAGCCCGGCGAGACGGTTGCCATAGTAGGTCACACCGGTGCAGGAAAAACAACCATCATCAACCTTCTTATGAGATTCTACGATCCCTGGAAGGGAAAGATCAGGGTTGACGGTATTCAGAATGAAGGATACACCATGGAAAGCTTAAGAAAGAACTATTCAATGGTGCTTCAGGATACCTGGGTATTTAACGGAACGATCTTTGACAATATCGCCTACGGAAAAGAAAATGCCACCATAGAAGAGGTGACGGAAGCTGCCAAGGCGGCACATATACACAATTACATCATGAGACTTCCCGGCGGTTACAACACCGTCATAAGCGAGGACGGAGGAAACATAAGTAAAGGTCAGAAGCAGCTCATAACCATCGCCCGCGCAATGCTTTATGATACGGGGATGCTGATCCTTGACGAAGCCACCAGTAATGTGGATACCGCCACGGAGCGAAAGGTTCAGGATGCCATGAAGCGCCTGATGGCCGGCAAGACCTGCTTTATCATAGCCCACAGGCTTTCAACCATAAGAAATGCCGACAACATCATGGTCATGGAACATGGTGACGTGGTGGAACAGGGCGATCACGATACACTTATGGCCCAAAACGGAGTATACTACAGATTGTATCAGAGTCAGTTTGAGTAAGCGTGCAAGGAGGGTGCCATGCATATTGCGGTTTGTGATGATGATATTGCCCAGCGCAAGCAGACGGAGAGACTGCTTGGCCGGGAAGCGGACAAATGGATAAAGAACAAAGATCCGGTCTATACCTATTCCTACGGAAGCGAGGAATCGCTTCTTGCCAATCTCATGCAGTTTGATGCGATATTGCTGGATCTTACCCAAAGCGGGGACATTACCGTCAAAAAGGTCATTGAGGACTTAAGAGACAAGGGATCGACTTCCCTGATGGTGGTCTGCCATGAGGGCCTGACAGAAGACCCGGAGCTTCCCGAGGACACTTTGTTTCTCCCAAAGCCCATAAAGACCGATGAACTCCATAAGATGATGGAGCTTGTCAAGGCTTCGGAAGGCGGGCACACCCCTCTTATCGAGCTTCGGGGCGAGCACGAGACGCTTTATGTGAAGGAGGAGGAGATAATCCGCGCCGAACAGGACAGCAGATTCGTGGAGGTTCTTCTTACAGGTGACCGCAAGGTGAAGATGCCCGGCTTTGTCTACAATTTCTTTGACGAGATCAAAGAGCGCCACCGTACCTTTGCAATGGCAGGAAAAACAAGCATCATCAACATCCGCTATGTTTCTTCTTACAAGCTTGGAAATGTGGTAATGAACGACGGAAAGAAGTATTTTGTAATGGGCGCTTATGCAGCCTGGATAAAAGAGATATATAATGAACTGAAAAGCCTGTAATTCACAGTTAATCAGCGTTTTTTATTGTTAATACAAGCCACGGAGCGTATTCCGGCGGCTTGTATTTTTTTTCGAGGCATGATTATGGGCAGACGACGCAGAAAGAGAAGATCGATGAGATGGGTGGCACTGTTTCTTTTGGTGGCATTCTTTTGTCTGATTGCGCAAAATTACTACCGGACCCACGGTTATCGAACAAAAAGAAATAATGAAGAACATATACATGCCCTTGTAGCTTCGGGAGAAGTAAAGGATTATGCGACTTATCTTTTGTACTACGACCCCATCGAATACAGAAGGGAGATAACTGACCGTTATTGCGAAGACTGTGCAAAGGAACTGGAGGAACTGGCGCAGTATAACCCCGCTGTTTACTATTTCATTCAGGGTTCGATGCATGAATCCGAGGGGCATATCGGGGATGCCAAGGCGGCATATGAAAAATGCCTTGAGTATTACGATCCCAATGAAAAGAACGATATCTACGTTGCAAAGATGTATGGACGCTGCTGCTACAGGCTGGGGATCATCTACAGAAATAAGGGAGATTATGAGGCCATGAAGTCGTATTTTGACATCATGGCTGCGATACTCAAGGAACAGGGAGCAATGTCGGATCTTGTAAACAACTACATAAACATCGTGGGAGAATACTACGAGATCGAAGACGGAACCACATATGCCACGGCTCTTGCCGAAGAGATGGTTAATCTCGGAAATGCCATCGAATACGATGACAAAGGCTACATGTATTATGTGGCAGCCCTGGCTTACGGCGCGGACGGCAATTCCGCAATGTTCATAAATTACATAATGGAAGCACTGGATGAGTATATTGAAAACGGTGAAGTCCTGGCGGGAGAAGAATATAATGCCTGCTTATGCCTTATCAGCATAGGGCACGAATATCTGACGGAAAAGAACTATGACCCGGCAAGGGGATACCTTCTGGAGGCTTATGGGCTTGAAATAGCCGATGATACGGAATTAAATGCCGAAATAAAAGCCTATGTGCTGCAGAACCTGACGGATCTTGAGATAAGGGCCGGAAACCTTGAGGATGCCGGTGATTATCTTTCCGAATGTGCAGTCTGGCTTGAATATGAGAACCGTATTAACGCTGAATCCGACAGAGTGGTCTACAGGGGCCTGAGAGCCGAATATCTCTGTGCTTTGGGAGAATATGAGGAGGCTCTTGAGTACCTTGAAGAGGCATATTTGACATTCACAAGATGTCAAAGTTTTGAATATGCAAATTATGACATAACCATCTACGTGGATTACGGAAATGTCTACTACGGGCTGAAAGACTATGAAACTGCGCTGACTTACTATATGAGTGCAAAGGCGCTGACGGAGTTCAGAGGACTGAGTAACAAAGACGATTATCTCAGGGGCATCTGCAACTGTTACAGTGCCATGGAGGATTATCCGAATGCCCTGCATTATGGTGAGGTGTACCGGGAGTACTTAAATAACCAGCTTATGGCAGCCCAGTCCACCCAGTCGGCCTTCTTTGAATATATGAACAATCAGCAGAGCAATACCATAGTAAAGCTGGAAAATGTACGTGGAAGGATGTTTGTCGTCATTATGGCAGCAGTTAGCGGACTTCTTGTACTGACCTTTTTGACAATTCAGATCCGTAACAAGAAAAAGCAGATCGAAGTTGAAAGCGAAAACTTCCATAAGCTGAGTGAAGTAGACGGACTGACCGGACTTTATAACAGAAGAAGCCTTGATGAATACATGCAGAAGCACTGGGCGGAGCACTTAAAGAGTGATAAATCTGTGGCGGTGGTAATGGCGGACGTGGATCACTTCAAGAAATACAACGATCATTACGGACACCAGATGGGAGATGATGTACTGGTGGCAGTTGCGGATACTTTAAAGAGTTCCTGCAGAAAAGACACGGACTTTATCGCCAGATACGGCGGAGAGGAATTCCTTATCGTTCTTCCGGATATTACGAAAGAACTTCTAAAGAAGGTGCTTTTGAGGATTGAAAAGACACTGGAAGAAAAGGCCATTCCCCATGAGGCATCCCCTGTGAGTGATATCCTGACCATCAGCATAGGCGCTCATATCTGCAGTAAAGCGGAAGAAGAAAAGGATTATGAATATGCCATAAAACAGGCTGATAACGCCCTTTACAAGGCAAAGGAGAAAAGAAACTGTTATGTCATAGATCAGTAACAGAAAATTAACAGTATTTTGTTATAAACAGGCCTAAAGATACAAGATATAGTAGCCGATATATATACTGAAAGACAATATGTAGCAATGGATTGCGTCGGGTTTCCCGATTACCGTACCAGGAGGTGAGTGTATGCGTAGTGTTTTGCAGCAGAGTTTCGACTTTATGTTTGTAACACAGGTACAAAAGGATTTAGGAAAGAGGGCTGAAGAGCCCAAAAAGAAAGTAACCCGTACGGACAAGGGTGAAGAGAAGAACGCATTTGAGAAGATGCTGGATACAGAGATCCGTTCTCTCGCATGATGTATGGGCACTAAAAAACGGCCGCAAGGGCCGTTTTTTAGTGCTTTATTTTATTGCTGATTGCTGGGTTCTTTTTTCTGGAAAGTGGGAATGGGGATCTCGATATTTTTAGCCTTTTCGATAAGTCCGTCCGTTTCCACTTTGATCTTGTCGAGCATTGTTGTTTTTCCCAATTCACGATCCTCACCCATGAAGAAGAGGGCGATGGTATCGGGACCTACATGGCTTCCGGTGCAGTAATCGTAAGAGGTGTTTATGAATCCGCGAACCTGTATGCGCTTTTGGATCTCATCCATTACATAAAGGGAATCCTCATAGGCATCCGCGTGGGCGATACCGATGATCTGGTTCTCGGGATCCACGATGTTGTTGCAGACAAGGTTCACAAGCTCGTTTAAGACAACCTTTCTGCCGCGACATTTCTTAAACTGAACGATGAAGCCTTCTTTGTTGCCGCGAAGGATGGGCTTTATGCTTAACACATTTCCCACAAGGGCCATGGCTCCGTTTATTCTTCCTGTCTTTGCAAGGTACTTAAGGTCACCAACGGTAAACACGCCGTTCATCTTAGCGGGCATGTCCTTAAGGACTTCGTATACGGCATCGATCTCCATACCCTTAGCCCTCATCTCGCTTGCGTAGATCGCAAGGATACCCTGGGCAAGAGAGGCATTTAAGGAATCAAGAAGAAGGATCTTTCTTCCCTCAGGTGCATCATCCATTACATCCTCTGCGGCGAGCCTTGCGGAATTGTAGGTACCGCTTATGTTCTTGCTTAAGGAGATGTAGAGGACATCTTCACCACTCTCGACTATCTTCCTGAAAGTGTCTTCGAATTCGCCTTCCGAAACAAGGCCGGTCTTTATCTCAGCACCCTTTCTGACGGCTTCATAGTAATCATGGCCCTTTGCCCGTTCCTCCTCGGGAGAAAGGGTGGGGTCGAAGCATGTAAGCTCCTCACCGTTTACCAGATTTACAAAGGATAAGACCTTTATATCATATTTTTTTACAAGCTCGGCGGGAATGTTGGCCGCCGAATCCACGACTATCTGAAACATATTGCCTCCAACCGGTCACCGGACCGTTTAATCAATCTAACAACATAATAAGTAGTAATCAATACTACGTCAAGCGGTTTTAGAAAATTTTTATAATAACTTACGTTATCACATTAAACGGTTTTCACGAAAAAATTCGGGAGGGGGATGGGGATGCCGGAATAAAGCAAAAAGAAGGAGATGGCCTAAGCGGTCATCTCCTTTATCTTTGAAATAACGGGATAAAGTATCAGAGAGATTATGAGTCCCGCCACGCCCTGAATGATGTTTGCGGGAACGGAAGCGACGGCTGCGGTTCCGTAAATAAAAAGCTCGAAGATAAGATATCCGCCGGCTACCAGCAAGATATCGGCGATACCGCAGAGGACAACCTTCAGATAATTGTTTGAAAGCGCCTTGCCCCATTTTACAAAGATGAGCCCGGAGAAGAGTCCGATGAGGGCCTTGATCACAAATGTTACGGGGACATAAACGAGATATCCTCCGATGAGATCCGCCAGCGCCGATCCGATCCCTGCCGCCAGGGCTCCGTAAAGGGGACCTAAGAATATACCGCTCAATATAACGAATGCATCACCGGGGTGAACATATCCTCCGGTTCCGGGAGTGGGGATCTTTATAACAAAGGTTCCCACAAATACCAGTGCCGCAAAAAGCGCTGCCTGAACGATCCTGAATGTTTTGTCTTTTTTCATACCCATGTACCTCACATATTTGAATTTACGGGTTATATTACAGCAACTTTTTTAAAAAGAAAAGGGGGTTTCACCGGTGATCAATTTTATGTATCACGAACTCCCAGAACTTCTCCGCAACGGGAGTCATCTGCCTGCCTTGAATACGGGCCAGATAGTAATTTGCCGTAACCTCCGGATCCGCAAGCTTTTTAACGACCACCTTATCGTTGTTTTTGTAGATGGACTCGGAGGCGGGATAGATGGCGATCCCCACGTTCTGTTCCGCCAGCTCGTAAGCGTCAAGGGCGTGAGCAAGCCTTCCGATAAATGCGGGTTTTTCTTCACAGTCGTCAAACCAGCTTGAGATCTCATGAAGACGGGACTGCTTTGAGGGAATGATAAGCTCGTAAGGAGCAAGTTCTTTTACGGAAAGTGGTTCGAGATCCCCTTTTTTATGCACTCCCGTTTTCTTTTTCGCCAGAGGGTGCTCCGATGACATTATGGCTGCCCAGGGCTCGTTATAAACAAAGACTCCTTCAAGCTCCGAGGAATCGTAGGGGCCGCAGATGATGGCAAGGTCGCAGAGCCTGTTTTCAAGACGCAGAGCCACGTCGTCGGAGTTACCGTTCCATAGATTGAAAACAACTTTGGGATATTCCTTATGAAAATCCGCGATCCATTCTGCCAGAAGATGGGGAGCGCGTCCTTCGACCGTAGCAAGAAAAAGGGTTCCCTGAAGGCCGATGTTCACATCCTTGACCGCTTCTTTTGACTGATCCGCAAGATGCTCGATCTGAAGGGCATAGTCCATAAACTTTTCCCCTGCTTCCGTAAGCCTTACCCCTTTGTTGCTCCTTACAAAGAGCTCCGATCCCAGTTCATCTTCCAGGTCCTTTATCTGCCGGCTTAAAGGCGGCTGGGCCATACAGAGCTTCTCGGCGGCTTTCGTCACGTTTTTTTCTTCCGCAAGAACAAGAAAATAATGTATATGTCTTAATTCCATACACGCCTCCAATGATACTAAAAAGGTATCGTCACACTTGCATTATATGTATTTCACATATATAAATCAAGGAGTTATATTTAAAGTGCAAAGAGGGAACGAAAGAACCCCATGAAACATGAACCCGTTAACCCGCACAGAAAAGGGAGGTAATATCATGACAGTATTAAAGAAGATCGATGAGTTTTTCAGAGCATATTACAAGTGCTTCTCAAAGGCTGAAGACGAAGAAGAAAAGTAAGATAACACATTCTAAGAGCATATAAACCATCAAACGGGCATCTGTCGAAAGACAGGTGCCCGTTTGGTTTAAGCAAGTGATCTCTTTATTGCGGCAAGTAATTCATCATAGGTCTCGAAAGCGGGATACTGAGGATAATCCTTCTTGATCTGCTCGGTGGAGCGGAATAAGAATCCTGCCTTGCTTGCCTGTATCATTCCAAGGTCATTAAAGCTGTCGCCGCTTGCGATGGTATCGTAACCGATGGACTGTAAAGCCTTAACGGTGGTAAGCTTTGACTTTTCGCACCTCATCTTAAATCCGGTGATCTCGCCGTTGTCCGCAACCTCCAGAGTGTTACAGAAGATCGTGGGCCAGCCCAGCTTCTTCATAAGAGGCGTTGCAAACTGTGAAAACGTGTCGCTTAAGATGATGACCTGTGTAAGGCTTCTCAATTCGTCAAGGAATTCCCTGGCACCTTCGAAAGGATCGATGGTGGCGATGGTATCCTGTATCTCCTTAAGGCCGAGACCGTGCTCCTTTAAGATGCCGATCCTGAATTTCATGAGCTTGTCGTAATCGGGCTCGTCACGTGTTGTTCTTCTGAGCTCGGGAATTCCCGTAGCTTCCGCAAAAGCGATCCAGATCTCGGGTACGAGTACCCCTTCCATATCCAAACATACTATATCCATATGAGTCTCCTTGTTGTTATTATTCAGCGCTTGTGGAATTATAGCACAAAATCGGATATATTAATATAGTGAATTGGAGGTAACCATGAAACTTGTATTTTTTGACGTGGACGGAACCCTGATCGTGCCCATTTATAAAAACAAAAAGGGCAATATGGTGGTAGGGTTTTCGGACGAGGAATGGTTTGAATATTGCGAGACCCAGGGGGAGAAGGGCTATCAGTACTGTAAGCCCGTGATGCCCGTTATCAGATACGCGAGAAAGAAGAAGGCGGAGGGGGCGAAGCTTTTTGTTCTTTCAACCGCTCAGACTCCCGGGGAGATAAAGGCCAAGGAACATTATGCGGAAGTGAATTTTCCGGGGCTTTTTGATGAGGTGATCACGGTGCCGCACGACCATATGAAAGTTGAAGTGATCAAGGCAAAGGCGGAAGAAGAAGGGGTGCAGCTTTCCGATTGCGAACTGGTTGAGGATACCTATGCAAATGTGCTCAAGGCAAATGACGCGGGTATCGTTGCGACCCATATTTCGAGCCTTGTGTGCGATCTGTAGGAGGGGACATGGAGAGGATCCTTTCTGTTGCAAATATGAGAAACAGTGATGCTGCCACCATTGAAGGAGGCGTGCCCGGCGCGGAGCTTATGATGCGTGCGGGATGTGGCATTTATGATGCGGTATCAAAGAGGCATGGCTGGAAGGGGCCTGTGCTGATCGTCTGCGGAAGCGGGAACAACGCCGGGGACGGATATGTCATCGCGGGGCTTTTGAAGGAAGCGGGGACGGAATGTACCCTCTGCCTTACTTCCGATAAGTTTTCCGATGATGGAAAAATGTATTTTGACAGGGCCGTTGAAAGCGGTATTAAGGCGGTTAAAGCAGAAGATGTGGATTTTGACGGGTTTCCCACCATTGTCGACTGCCTGTACGGAACCGGTTTTCATGGCAAGGTCAAGGAATCGGTGGCAGATATAATAAGAAGAATGAACAAGGCCCGTGAGAACGGCAGTTTTGTTATAAGTGTTGATATAAACAGCGGACTCAACGGAGATAACGGAATGAGCGCCCTTTGCGTCATTTCGGATCTTACGGTTTCAATAGGTGATTATAAGCCGGGGCATTTTCTTAACATGGCCAAGGATGTCATGAAGGAGAAGGTCAACTGTCCCATTGGGATAGAGCCGGCGGCGCCGCCCTTTTACCTTGTTGGAGAGGAGGATGTGAAGGAATGTTTTCCTGAGCGGAAAAATTTCTCCAACAAGGGGACCTACGGCTATGTCGCGCTGATCGGAGGATCGGCGCGTTACAGCGGAGCCGTAAGGCTGGCCGCCATGGCCGGGGCGGCCATGCGCTGCGGCGCCGGGGTGTGCACGGTGGCCTGTCCGAAGTCACTTAAGGATATGGTGGCAGCGGCGGTGCTGGAAAGCACGGTCTTTCCTTTAAGCGACTCGGAAGGTGATATCGTCTTTGATGAGGGCGAGTTCCGCGAATTGATGGCGAACCGCAAAGCCATCGCCTTTGGAATGGGCATCGGAAAGAGTGAAGAAACAAAGAAAGCGCTTCGGTTTCTTCTTAAGGAATATACGGGCATACTCATCGTTGATGCGGATGGACTCAACTGCCTTTCCGAGGTTCCGGATGATGAGATCTTTAACTGCGTACCCAGGCTTGTGATCACTCCTCACGTGAAGGAATTTTCAAGACTCACGGGAGTTGACGTGGCTGCCGTTTTGGAGAATATGATACCTCTTGCAAAGCGATATGCGGCGGAGAAGAACGCCTATGTGCTCCTTAAGGGACCTTCAACCGTGGTCACCGACGGCATTGATGTTTATATAGTTGCTGAGGGCTGTCCCGGAATGGCCACCGCAGGAAGCGGCGACGTGCTTTCGGGAATACTGGCAGCAGTATTGGGAGCCAACCCGGACAAAGTCCTTATGGGAGTTGCCGCAGGCGCCTGGATCAACGGTCGGGCCGGAAGCTTTGCTCAGGCTGAAATGGGAGCGGTTTCCATGATCGCAGGGGATACGGTTTCAAAAATCGCGGAAGCTGTAAAGTCCCTTGGATGATCGCAGATTAATAAGTTATTCCGAAAATGGCAATGACCGAAAGGTTGTTGCCTTTTTTGATAAAGAAAAAACTCTTGACTTTAACGCGTTAAACGGTTACGCTTTAAAGCGACTGATAATTAATCTTTGAGGAGGGAATATGTTAAAACTGATTCT
>JAEEIN010000077.1 GCA_016281385.1 Lachnospiraceae bacterium
CGGTGGTCGTTCTTATTGATCGGCTGCATCAACGAAATTTGTTAGCGGAAGAGGGCGTATGAGCCTGGGACTCGGCGTTGCCGGGCCGTAAGAGTTCTTCCAGCGGACATTTCAGTATCCTTGATAAATATGCAAGCTCTATATCGGTAACAAATCTCTTTCCGCACTCTATACGCTGAATGGCATTTTTATCAATATCAAGACCGTTGATCTGCAGGCGGTCGGCCAGTTCCCTTTGTGAAATCTTCATTCCCTTACGGCGTTTGGCCACGATGGGACCGCACAGATTGTTCTTGCCATCAGGGGTTTTGTTAGTAAACATCTGAGTATCCCCCAAAAGATCGAATTGACACTTAGTGATTGTCACTCCTCTATAATGTTATAAAGGGCGTGTCAATATGACATTTACTGAATGTCTCAGCGCACAATGGACAAGGACTGTTTTATCAGGAAAGATGGCTGGAAAGTGGCTGCGAAGGCTTGAAAACCTACTAAAAACGGAGCTACAAGTCAATTTGAGGTTCTCTTTTGCAGGTGGAAGAGTCAAAAACCCACTATAAATAACGGAACATAGATTTAGTTGGTAATAATAGCCATGAAAAAAGAATGAAAACCCACGTCATTTCTATATTTGAAGATTAGTAGGTAAATCTCTCGGGGAGTAACCCACTTAATTGTCATAATCCAATATCATAGTAGGTATGGAGTTAAAGAATGACGCTGAAAAGACCTATCTAGGATCTTTAAAGGAAAAAATGGTAGGTTTATCCGATTTTTGAGTAGGAAAAAGAACACACCGGGCGCAACAATATGAAAAAATAGTGGGTAAAGGACGAAAAAATCATCACCGGGACAGCGTTAAAAGCTGGGGAGGGGACAAAAGGCGGAACGGCCCGATAAACTTGAACATTTTCGTGAATAATGTATAATCTAAAGTATCGGGTATAGGGAGTATACTTATTGGAGGGCATATGGCAGCAAAGGAGATACTTAAGGGAACCGTCATTGAGACGGAGGGGACAGCTCTTAATGCGCTGTATCTTATAGGAAACGGTACCGTAAAGGCTGAATTTCCGGGAGGAGAGATCACCCTTAAGAAGGGCGATATCATAGGCCTTGCGGATATCAATTACGATTCCAACTATTTTACCTATACTGCCCTTGAAAATATCACGGTACTTGTATTTCCTTTCAAGAACCGTAATACTGTGCGGGATCTCTGTGCCTCCAATCTTGAGATAACAAGAACCTTCTATACCTCCATGGTAAATCAGATGCTTCTCATCCTTACCTGCTACGCACGTCTTCGCACCAACTGCGACGATATCTACGATCAGGCGATGGATTATTATGAGAAGTACATGGACATCTGCGCAAAGAACGGTATCAGCGCACGTTCACTTCCCCAGTTTGATTCATACAATAAGCTGTCTCTCGAGGACGATATCGAGGACTGGCTTCTTGGCTACTACGCATCTTTGCGGGAATTCCCCGACGATATAAAGCATGCCCTTCCGGATTATCCGGCATTCATCATAGGTTTCCTTTTCAGGGCAAGTTCAGACATTCACTCCACATTCATGGCATGCGCAGGCATGAGAGAATATTACGACGAGAAGATGGACATCTTTATCCAGGAAAACGAGATAGATATGTTCGATCTTTACACCAGCCTTTTGTTCAGGCTCCGCCAGGATTCGCCGGGAGTTGACGTTCTGACACGTTCCATTGACGAGATCATCAGGTTTGTTAAGGCTCATCCCGGAGATAATGAAGATATGATCCGCGAAAGGGTTTCTTCTTATCTTACAAAGCGGCAGGGAACCGCCACCACATCCGAAACGGAAACGCAGGAACAACAAGCATCGCCGTCTGCGGCAAAGGAACTGGCAAATTCCCTGGATGTTATCCTTGCTTACTCCGGTGTTTCGGATGAAGTAGCAAACTATTTCAGAAAACTCATCGTTAAATATAAGAAGATGTCCGATAAAGCTGCCACGGATAATGAGGCCAGGGCACTTCGTACCGAACTTACCAAATATTTCTACGATATTTATACAGCTGCATTTAACCAGAGCTTAAGAAGCCTCGCAATTCCCACGATCCTTAAGATGTTCTTTAACTTCGGTTATGTGGACGAGGATCTTGCGGGAATCGACAACGCAACTTATCTTTACAGCCTTGCGGATCATTTTGAAGGAGACACCACCTACGGTGTTTACAACATATATCAGTGGCTCAGAGCCGTTTACGATATGGAAAAAGATCCCGGCCGAAACGAGTTTGATACGGACTATCTTTCCTTTATACATGAGCAGAAGGTAAAGGGAGAGATTACGGCGGAGCAGGAGACCGCTCTTGCCAAGGATCCGGAAGAGAGACTTAAATTCGAACTTGAAAATGTATTTCCCGTTGTCAACAAGATCACTTACGGAAGGCTTTCCATCTTTACTCCCATATTCTGCGAGTTTAATGTTATCAAGCCCCTTCCCGGCTGTCTTGTGACCACCGACAATATAGTGGAGAGCATACAGAAGGTACTTTCCGTGGATTTTGGTGCGTTCCACAGAGAAACTGTTTATACAAATGACAAAGCCGGAATCCCCAAGGAATTTGTTCAGGTCAAGATCCTTCCAAACGTTATCCTTACACCCAATGTGGGTACAAGGGGCGTTATGTGGCAGGAGATCGAAGGAAGAAAGCGTACCACACCCGCAAGGTTCATGATATCCGCCTTCCATCTGGAGGACCTTAACTTAACCTTCACAAGGCTTGTGGGCGATTACCGCTGGCAGATGTGCAAGCGAGTTCAGGGTGCACGCTGGAACGATGTTACGGATCGTTCCCTTACCAGTGAATATTTTGATTATGTTCAGTTCTACAGAAAGAACTCGGAACTTTCCCAGGATACGAAGGACAAGATCAAGCAGGCTCTTGTAAAGGCCAAGAACTCCTTCAAGGAAATGTTTGTTATGGACTACATCGTCTGGGTAATGTATGAAGGAAACGGATCCCCCAGACTTAACAAATTTGCCCGTAACATTCTCTGTACTTACTGCCCGTTCCCGGCAGAACTTAGAAAGAAGATGGCAGCAAATCCGTTGTTTAAGGAACTTCTTGAACGGCAGGAGATCAAGATCGGACAGAAGCTGCATCACATAGATAATGTTATCCAGAAGATTAAGAATGCGGGTGTTGAAGTTCCAAATGAGATCATAGCAACGAGGAATTTTATAGAAGGAAAGTAATAGATCAAAATAATTCTATTTCTCCGCAAAATAATTCTATTAACAATTACTATAAGTGTTATTATGACATTGTCAATAAGTTATTTATTGCATTCCAAATAAAATTCCCCTTTAACAAAAGACCTCGTCCTATGGGCGGGGTCTTTTACCGTTCAAAAATATT
Source organism: Lachnospiraceae bacterium (assembly GCA_016281385.1). Classification (GTDB taxonomy): domain Bacteria; phylum Bacillota; class Clostridia; order Lachnospirales; family Lachnospiraceae; genus UBA1258. The sequence continues at coordinate 3,412 of JAEEIN010000077.1, forward strand.
TATCAAAAATATTTTTCAAAAACTCTTTCTCTCAACCGGGCGACATTTGCCCTGAACCCTTGTTTTTTTGATACTGTGTGATAAAATGATTGTACTATGGACATTTGTATGTACTTATATATAATAAGTTTTACAAAACAGAACAGATCAAGGAGCGTTATATGAAGGAATTGAAGCTTTCCGATTACAGAGCGGATGTGGACAGACTGATCACCTATATCCCCTGGCTTGAAAGCAAGGTGGGAAGTACGGTTTCACATCTTTACAATGATAATGACCTTTCTTCTTCCACGGTCACTTTTCCGGTTTACGACTCCACGCTTTTAAGCTTTATCAATGATGCGAATTCCACCGGCCTGATGGATACCAACTATGTCTATGCCATCAGCGAGTACGGTCTTAAGACCCACGACGATGAGAGAAATGCCATTTCGGAAGCTACCGTTAAGGACGGTGCTTTGCTTTCGGGCATTCTCAGCAAGTATGTGCTGGGCGGAATGACCAGGGGCACGGTCTGGAATGAAGCCGTTACCGAAGGGATCTTTCTTGCGGTATTAAAAAAGATGAAGCAGCTGCTTGAGATCTGGGACAAACCATTGGCATAGAGGGAGAGACGGAGGATTAAAAATGAGCGATAAGGCGGCACGGAAAAAACAACACATTCTCGATACCGCAAAAAAGGTGTTTGCGGAAAAGGGATTTAAGGACGTTACCATGAAGGATATTGTGGAAGCCTGCGATATCAGTCGTGGCGGTCTTTATATCTATTTTGACAGCACCGAATCGATCATCAGGGAGATAATGGCCAAGGAAGCCGGCGAAAAGGATGATATCTTTTCAAGGAATTACAATAAGGAAACTTCCGCAGGCGACATACTGGCGTTGTTTTTAAAGGAGCAGAAGAAGGAACTCTTATCAAAAAAGGACAATCTGTCCGTGGCCGTGTATGAGTATCTCTTCATGCAACAGGCAAAGGGCGAGAAGGATCCGTCTTCCGGGGATAAGTTTTCTTCTTTCGTTAAAGTCCTTACCCATCTTATCGAAAACGGCGTTGAGAACGAGGAATTCTATTGCGAGGATCCCGAAGGGGCGGCCCGTAATATAATGTACGTTATCGAAGGCCTTCGTATCACCGCACATACCGTGGGTATTACAGAAAGCGACATTGACAGGGAACTTGTTTATATAATGAGCGGCCTTCTTGTCGGTGAAGAATAAATGAATACAAGGAATCCGGGGCTCGCTCCGGGTTTCATTTTATATATGATCATCAAATCGAAACACATGAAAGGAGCACCATTTTAGATGGGCAATGTAAGACGTATCTACGTAGAAAAGAAAGAACCCTTTGCCGTGACCGCAAGGGAGACAGAAGAGGAAATCTCAGGATTTCTGGGCATTTCCGGGGTCACGAAGGTAAGAGTACTTATCAGATATGATGTGGAAAATGTTTCGGAGGAAGTGTTTAAACAGGCCTGCAAGGGCGTTTTTTCCGAACCTCCGGTAGACGACATATATTTTGAGGAACTTCCTTTTAATGCGGGAGACAGAGTGTTCAGCGTTGAAGCTCTTCCCGGACAGTTTGACCAGAGAGCGGATTCCGCGGTTCAGTGTGTACAGTTCTTAAAGGCTGACGAACAGCCGGTTATAAAGACTGCCGTAACCTACATCATAAGCGGCAACATCACCGACGAGGAATTCGACCGCATAAAGAAGAACTCCATCAACCCCGTAGATTCAAGGGAAACAGGCCTTGAGAAGCCCGATACCCTCGTTACGGAATTCCCCGAGCCCGACGATGTCATCATCTTCGACGGCTTTAAGGATATGCCCGAGGATAAGTTGAAGGAGCTTTACAGATCTTTGGGCCTTGCCATGACCTTCAAGGATTTCCTTCATATTCAGAAGTATTTTAAGGAAGAAGAAAACAGAGATCCTTCCATGACCGAGATCCGTGTTCTTGATACATACTGGTCGGATCACTGCAGACATACCACATTCTCAACGGAACTTACAAAGGTTGAGTTCGAGGACGGATATTACAGAACTCCCATCGAGACCTCATATCAGAGCTATCTTGATACGAGAGAGGAGCTTTACAAGGACCGTCCCGACAAGTTCTCATGCCTCATGGATCTTGCTCTTATCGCAATGAAGAAGCTAAAGGCCGACGGCAAGCTTCAGGACCAGGAAGAATCCGATGAGATCAATGCATGTTCCATTGTTGTTCCTGTTGAAGTTAACGGCGTGGAAGAAGAATGGCTTGTAAGTTTTAAGAACGAAACACATAACCATCCTACGGAGATCGAGCCTTTCGGTGGAGCTGCCACATGTCTCGGCGGCGCCATCAGAGATCCCCTTTCCGGAAGATCGTATGTATATCAGGCAATGCGTGTTACCGGTGCAGCCGATCCCACGGTTCCCGTGACCGAGACTCTTAAGGGTAAGTTAAGCCAGAAGAAACTGGTTAAGGGTGCCGCAAAGGGTTATTCTTCCTACGGTAACCAGATAGGTCTTGCAACGGGATATGTCAAGGAAATCTACCATCCCGATTATGTAGCAAAGCGTATGGAGATCGGTGCGGTTATGGGCGCCGCTCCCAGAAAGAACGTTATCAGAGCAAATTCAGATCCCGGAGATATCATCATCCTCCTCGGCGGACGTACGGGACGTGACGGCTGCGGCGGTGCGACAGGTTCTTCAAAGGTTCACACCGAAGCCTCCATCGAGACCTGCGGAGCAGAGGTTCAGAAGGGTAATGCACCTACGGAAAGAAAGATCCAGAGGCTTTTCAGACGTCCCGAGGTTACTAGGCTTATCAAGAAGTGTAACGACTTCGGTGCCGGCGGTGTGTCCGTTGCCATCGGTGAGCTTGCCGACGGACTTAACGTAAATCTCGACCTTGTGCCCAAGAAGTATGCGGGCCTTGACGGGACGGAGCTTGCGATTTCCGAATCCCAGGAAAGAATGGCAGTCGTTGTGGATCCCAAGGATGCAGACCTGTTCCTTTCCTATGCTGATGAAGAGAACTTAGAGGCCGTAAAGGTTGCGGTTGTAACCGAAGAGCCCAGACTTGTGCTTAACTGGAGAGGCAAGGATATCGTAAATCTTTCCCGTGCCTTCCTTGATACAAACGGAGCTCATCAGGAGACCTCCGTATATGTTGAAATGCCTTCGGAAGAAGAAAACTACTTTAACAAGGTAGCCATCGCAGGAGTTAAGGAAGCGATTGAAAAGGGCAGCTTCTCTGAGGCTTTGAAGGCTTCCTTAAAGGATCTTAACGAGTGTTCACAGAAGGGCCTTGTGGAGATGTTTGACTCCTCCATCGGTGCAGGCAGTGTTGTTATGCCTTACGGCGGAAAGAAGCAGCTTACAGAGGTTCAGACCATGATAGCAAAGCTTCCCGTTCTTGAAGGAAGCTGCGATACGGTTACCATGATGAGCTACGGCTTCGATCCTTACCTTTCAAGCTGGTCGCCTTACCACGGTGCGGTTTATGCGGTACTTGATTCCATGTCAAAGATCGTTGCTGCCGGCGGTAATGCAAAGAAGATCAGATTTACCTTCCAGGAATATTTCAGAAGAATGACCGAGGATCCGAAGAGATGGAGCCAGCCTTTCGCAGCTCTTCTCGGTGCATACGATGCTCAGATCGGATTCGGACTTCCTTCCATCGGAGGAAAGGATTCAATGTCCGGAACCTTTAACGATATTGATGTTCCACCCACACTTTGTTCTTTTGCGGTTGACGTTGCGAAGGAAGGCGATGTGGTAACTCCCGAGCTTAAGAAGGCAGGAAACGTTCTTGTTCACTTCAGCATTGAACGTGACGAGTACGACATGCCCAATTACGAGAGCACTCTTGAAATGTATGATGCTATCCATGCCCTTACAAAGGCAGGACTTGTTAAGTCCGCATATGTTCTGGATGCTTCGGGTATTGCCGTGGGAGCCGCAAAGATGGGCTTCGGTAACGGCTTTGGCGTAAGATTCAATGACGAGATCGACCTTGAGGATCTCTTTGCAAACAACTTCGGTGATATCATCGTTGAAATGAACCCCACCGATGCAGCAAATGTTGAGTTTGAAAATGAGATCGTGGGTATAGTAACGGAAGACGGAACCTTCTCACATGGCGGTGAGAGCCTTTCCGGCGAGGATGCTCTTTCAACCTGGAAGAAGCCTCTTGAAAAGATCTTCCCCACAAAGGCATATAAGGGAACGGAAGCACTTGAGGACAAGCTTTATACCGCTGACAGCATCTATGTATGCAAGAACAAGGTAGCACGTCCCACCGTATTTATTCCCGTATTCCCCGGAACCAACTGCGAATACGACAGTGCAAAGGCCTTTGAGAGAGCCGGCGCAGATACCATCGTAAAGGTATTTAAGAACAAAACGGCCGAAGACATCCTTGAATCCGTTGACGTATTTGCAAAGACCATCGCTCAGTCCCAGATCATCATGTTCCCCGGCGGATTCTCCGCAGGTGATGAGCCTGACGGCAGCGCAAAGTTCTTTGCTGCGGCATTCAAGAATGAGAAGATCAAAGAAGAAGTGATGAAGCTCTTAAATGAGCGTGACGGACTTGCTTTGGGTATCTGTAACGGATTCCAGGCACTTATAAAGTTAGGCCTTGTTCCTTACGGCGAGATCTTAAACCAGACCGAAGATTCACCTACACTTACATTTAATACTATCAACAGACACATCTCGAAGATGGCGTATATAAAGGTTGTTTCCAACAAGTCTCCCTGGTTACAGAAGGCTGAACTCGGAAAGACCTATACAAACCCCGCATCCCACGGTGAAGGACGTTTTGTTGCTCCCAAGGAATGGATCGACAGGCTCTTTGCCAACGGACAGGTGGCTACAAGATACTGTGACCTTGAAGGCAATATCTCAATGGATGAGGAGTGGAACATCAACGGTTCCTACGCTGCCATCGAAGGTATCACCTCCGCTGACGGAAGATGCCTCGGTAAGATGGCTCACTCCGAAAGACGCGGAAGAAGCGTTGCCGTAAACATCTACGGTGATCAGGATCTTAAGATCTTCGAATCAGGTGTTGAATACTTCAAATAATGAACAAAAAGAATTACGCAAGGCTATGCGATGAGATACTAAAGACGCCGGGAACTGTGGACAAGACTGTTGTCATTCAGTCCTGCTGCGCCCCCTGCTCAAGCTGGTGCCTTACTTATCTGCAGGGAAAGATCAAAGTAAGATCCCTGTATTACAATCCGAATATAGTGGATAAGGCCGAATACGAGCTTCGTCAAAAGGAATTGGCGAGGCTTGTTGATACTCTGTCCGAGGAGTACCCCGAAGCATCCATAGAGATGATCCCGGGAAGGCCGGATACGGAGCGTTTTCTTGAAGCGGTCAGGGGCCTGGAAAAAGAACCCGAAGGCGGAAAAAGATGCGAGGTCGGCTTTGAACTGAGACTGCGTGAGGCGGCCAAAGTTGCTAAGGAGATCGGGGCGGATTATTTTTCCACCACTTTGACAATCAGTCCCCTTAAGAATGCCGAACTCATCAATACCATAGGTGAGCGGATCGCCGCAGAGGAAGGAATCGCCTTTCTGCCATCGGATTTCAAGAAAAAAGACGGCTACAAAAAGAGCGTCGAATTATCGCATAAATACGGGCTTTACAGACAGGATTACTGTGGTTGCCCGTTTTCTAAAAGTGAATCGGAAATGAGGAAGAAGAATAATGAAGAAACTACTTGAATGCATTTCGGAAGAAGTGATGAATGCTTTTGAGGCAGCGGGATATAAGCGTGAAGCGGGTCGTGTTTCCGTATCGAACCGCCCCGATCTTTGCGAGTATCAGTGTAACGGTGCCATGGCTCTTGCAAAGGAGGCTCACTGTGCACCCATACAGATCGCAAACGCCGTTGTCGAGAAGCTTCAGGGAAATGCGGTCATATCAAAGGCTGAGGCTGTAATGCCCGGCTTTATAAACATGTTCATCAGCGAGGAATTCCTTGCAAAATATGTAGGTGAGATGTCAACTGCCGACAGGTTCGGAATGGACCTTAAGGCCAAGCAGAAGATCGTCATCGACTACGGCGGACCCAATGTTGCAAAGGCCCTTCACGTGGGCCATCTTCGTTCCGCAGTCATCGGTGAGAGCGTAAAGAGGATCTTACGTTTTGCAGGACACGAAGTCATCGGAGATATCCATATGGGAGACTGGGGTCTTCCCATGGGACTTATAATGACGGAACTTAAGGAAAGAAAGCCCGATCTTGTTTATTTCGATGATTCCTATACGGGAGAATATCCAAAGGAAGCTCCCTTTACCGTAGCCGAGCTTGAGGAGATCTACCCCACGGCTTCCGGAAAGAGCAAGGAAGATGAGGATTATAAGGCCCGTGCCATGGAAGCAACCTTCAAGCTTCAGTCCGGCGTTCGCGGTTATCGTGCTTTATGGGACAAGATCATTGATGTTTCCGTAAACGACCTTAAGAAGAACTATGAGAAACTGAACGTGGAATTCGATCTCTGGAACGGAGAAAGCTCTGTCCATGACATCATTCCCGCAATGGTTGAAGATATGAAGAAGGGCGGTCATGCATATATCAGTGAAGGAGCTCTTGTTGTTGATGTCAAGGAGGAGACGGATACAAAGGAAGTTCCTCCCTGCATGATCCTTAAGTCCGACGGCGCAAGCCTTTACAATACCACGGACCTTGCGACCATCCTCGATCGTAACAATAAATATCATCCCGATCATATCATTTATCTTACGGATAAGCGTCAGGAACTGTACTTTGTACAGGTATTCCGCTGTGCCCGCAAGACAGGCCTTGTTCCCGAAACCACAAAGCTTACCCATATCGGTTTCGGAACCATGAACGGAAAGGACGGCAAGCCCTTTAAGACCCGTGAAGGCGGCGTAATGCGCCTTGAATATCTTGTTCGTGACATAAACGAGGAGATGCTTAAGAAGATACGGGAGAACAAGGGTATTGATTCTTCGGAAGCAGAGAAGACGGCAGAAGTTGTAGGTCTTTCCGCCATCAAATACGGTGACCTTTCCAACCAGGCTTCCAAGGATTATATCTTTGATATGGATCGTTTCACTTCCTTTGAAGGAAATACCGGTCCTTACATCCTTTATACCATCGTTCGTATCAAGTCAATCCTTGAGAAATACAAGGCTCAGGGTGGTGACATGACAGCTGTAAAGATAGGTACAAAGCCTCAGAACGAGACAGAAAAGGAACTTATGAAGGCTCTTACGGGCTTCAATCAGATGATGGAATCCGCAGTTGAGGAACTTGCTCCTCACAAGATCTGTGCATTCATCTATGATCTTGCCAATGCCCTTAATTCCTTCTATCACGAAACAAAGATCTTAACTGAAGAGAACGAGGCTGTTAAGTCTCAGTACATCGCTTTGATAGATCTTACAAAGAGAGTGCTTGAAACCTGCATAGATCTTTTAGGTTTCTCGGCTCCGGAAAGAATGTAAATATGAGAATCGGACACGGATACGACGTACATAAACTTGTTGAAGGTCGCAAATGCATAATCGGCGGCGTGGACATTCCCCACGAAAAGGGGCTTCTGGGACATTCCGATGCGGATGTTTTGGCCCACGCCATTTCCGATGCGTTACTCGGCGCTGCAGCCATGGGAGATATCGGGCTTCATTTTCCCGATAACGATCCTGAATTTGAAGGGGCGGACAGCATGAAGCTTCTTGCAAAGGTAGGGGACATGCTGGAGGAGAAGCTTTACATGGTGGAGAATATCGATGCAACCATAATCGCTCAGGCCCCCAAGATGCGTCCTTATATAGATACAATGAGAGCTAACATAGCAAATGCTCTTCGTATCTCTGTAGATCGCGTAAATGTCAAGGCTACCACTGAGGAAGGCCTGGGATTTACCGGTGCCAAAGAGGGTATCGCAGCCCATGCGGTTTGTCTTTTGACTTCTTATTTTGACGTAAACGGCTGCGGCGGATGCTGTCAGAAATAAAAATATAAAAATAAGGAAATTAATACTTGACATAGCTAAATCCATGTTGTATATTAGCCTAGTCGGTAATCGGCAGGGGGTCTTAGCTCAGCTGGGAGAGCATCTGCCTTACAAGCAGAGGGTCATAGGTTCGAGCCCTATAGGCCCCAGTTCGTTCCAAGCACAAATATGGCGAGATAGCTCAGTTGGCTAGAGCATGCGGTTCATACCCGCAGTGTCGAGGGTTCGAATCCCCCTCTCGCTATTATATCGGGGTGTGGCTCAGGTGGTAGAGCGCCACGTTAGGGACGTGGAGGCCGCAAGTTCAAGTCTTGTCACTCCGACTAAAGAGTATCCGTAAGGGTGCTCTTTTTTCGTTTTAAACCGTCGGTTTAATGACAAAGGCGGATTTTTCCGGTATATTTATGTATTGCGGAAGATATCTGCAGAAAACAAGGAGGGAATGCCATGGAACCTATGTATTTGTCCATAAGACAAAAGGAAACCGGCAGCAGGATCAAAAGACTGCTTGTCGAAAACGGTTATTCGGTAAGGGACGTTCAGAACGTCATGGGCTTTGAGAATCCCCAGGCCATATACAAGTGGATCTCGGGCAAGACATTACCGAGTCTTGACAATCTGGTCATCTTAAGCAGAATATTGAATATCAGTATGGAAGACATCCTCGTTGTTAACGACAACGGGGATGTTGTTGTTTTGGGGAAAAACAACGGCAAACTCATTCTTTTTCCTTTACACCGATTTTTAAAAAATGTAAAATATTTACAGGTTTCAAATAACTTATCAGAGGTCTGAATGAAGAAGAAAAAGTGGTGCAGATTCAGGCACAGAGTGGTCTGGGTGATCTGCACTCCGATAATCAGTTTTCTTACGTGGATAAAGAGTCACGCGGTCATCGAGCCGTTTAAGAAAGGAAAGAAGGGGCAGTATCTGGTCCTGGTGAACCATCAGACGGTTTTTGACCAGTTCTATATAGCGTTGTCATTTGCCCGTCCGATATATTTTCTTGCTACGGAAAACATCTTTTCCAACGGCTTTCTTTCCACACTGCTGAGATTTTCGGTGGCACCGATCCCCATCAATAAATTCGCTACGGATCTGAAGGCTGTGAAGACCTGTTATCAGGTTGTTAAGGAAGGTGGCACCATTGTTATTTTTCCTGAAGGAAATTCCACTCACAGCGGACGCACGGAGAACATGAAATCCTCCATCGTTACAATGGCACGGAAATTTAAACTGCCCATTGTTTTTTATAAGATCCGGGGCGGATACGGGACCAAACCCAGATGGGCGGATAAGTGGAGAAAGGGCAGGGTTTTCGCAGGAGTTTCAAGGATAATGGAACCCGCTGAATATGCCGGGTTAACCGATGAAGAATTATTTGAAACCATAAAGAGAGAACTGTATGTAAACGATCACGATATCGGCGGAAGGTACGAAGGGAAATCCCTTGCGGAGCATATCGAGAGATCGATGTATGTATGTCCCAAGTGCGGGCTTTCGGTCTTTGAGAGTAAGGGAAACCGCTTTTGGTGTACTAAATGCGGACAGGTGACCGTGCTTTTGCCGGACCTTACCTTTAAAGGTGTGGACACTCCTTTTACTTTTAAGAACGGAACGGAGTGGTATGACTATCAGCAGGAATTCATCAATTCCCTGGAACCGGCGGAGTTTTTTGACAAGCCCGCTTATACCGACCGGGTGGATGTATACAAAGTGATCGTAAATAAGAAGAAACAGCTGCTGTTAAAGGACGTGGAAATTGCCCTTTACGGTAACAGAATGGTGGTCTTTGGGGGAGATGCACAGGAAAGAGTCCTTTCATTTGATGAGATGGACGGCTGTGCCGTTATTGCCGCCAACTATTTAAATGTCAGCTGCGGAGGAGAGGTTCTCCAGATCCGTGGATCGAAGAGTTTCAATGTGGTGAGATTTGTAAATTTCTACCACAGATATAAGAATTCTCTAAAAGGAGACGACAATGACAAATTTCTGGGACTTTAATGTATGGGGATGGGTTCTGCTTTTCGGTTTGTTGTTAAGCGGCCTGCTTATCGGAAACATCATGAAGAAGATGATCCCGGGGCTTCAGCAGTCGCTGATCCCGACCTCGGTCATCGGAGGAACGGTGCTGCTTGTTTTTTCATCAATATACAAAGCCGCAACGGGACATGTGCTTTACGATGAACTCTGTTTTAACGGAAACGGTTCCGCAATGCTTGAGAGCATCACCTATCATTTTCTGGCATTGGGCTTTATCGCATCCGCTTTTAAGACCACGGATTCCAAACTTACGAAGAAACGGAATGTTGAGATCTTCAATACCGGTGTTTCCACGGTCTGTGTGTATCTTATCCAGGGTATCCTGGGAATGGGCATTGCTTTCGTCGGTACCCTCTTCATTAAGGATCTGTTTACTCCGGCGGGGCTTCTTCTTCCCTTCGGATACGGACAGGGAACGGGCCAGGCCATGAACTACGGATACATTTACGAAAGTACCTACGGTTTTACCGGCGGAAAGAGTTTCGGACTTACCATAGCGGCTCTGGGTTTTTTGAGTGCCAGCTTCGGGGGAGTTATACATCTTATTGTTCTTAAGCACAAGAATAAGGACATCATAAAGAAACGTCAGGAGGAGATCATCAGGGCGCAGGAGATACAGTCCGCAAACGAGATCCCCATGCAGGAAAGTGTTGACAAGCTTTCTCTTCAGATGGCCCTCATCATTATGTCATATCTGCTTGCGTTCCTTATGATGTTTGCGCTGGGAAGCCTTCTTCCGGGCATGAGATCGGTCATTTACGGCTTTAACTTCCTTCTGGGCGTTATAGCCACGGTCATAATAAAGGCTTTTATCAGAACTTTTAAGAAGATCGGTATGATGAAGAAGGAGTATGTAAACAATTTCCTTATGTCGAGAGCCTGCAACCTGTTTTTTGACATAATGGTGGTTGCGGGGATCGCAGCCATCAGGCTTGATCTGCTGGAAAGATACTGGGGCTTCATAACGATACTGGGAGTTATGGGAGCCGTTGTCACATATATTTATAACCGCATCATCGCAAAGACTCTTTTTAAAGAGTATGCGGAGGAGCAGTTCCTGGGAATGTACGGAATGCTTACGGGAACCGCAAGTACGGGAATCATTCTTTTAAGAGAGATCGATCCGGAATTTGAGTCGCCGGTAGCGGACAATATGGTCCTTCAGAACTTTCCGGCCATTGTATTCGGATTCCCGATGATGCTCATCGCTACCATGGCGCCTAAGGAGCCGGTGGTGGCATTTCTGATATTATCCGGATTATTCATAATGATGAATGTGATATTATTCAGAAGTTGCATATTCAAACGGAAAAAGAAAGCGTAGATGATTAAATGGGGAATACTTTCTATTTTATTTGGGAAACAAAACTGATGATATGGCTCCAGACTGTCCTGGGGGAGGGATTTGCGCCTGTGGGCGCCGTTATGACGCGCCTTGGCGAGGAGATGGTCCTCATCGCCATCATGGGATTTCTTTACTGGAGCTACGACAAGGAATACGGTAAATATGTGGGGATCAATATCCTTGCGGGTTGTCTGTGGAATCCCATGGTCAAGAACGTCTTCTTAAGACGCCGTCCTTATTTTGACACGCCTGCCATTAAGTGCCTTAAGCCCGTTACCGCAAGAGCGGACATATATGACATTGCCGCTCAGGGCTACTCCTTCCCCAGCGGGCACTCAATGAATTCCGCAATAGCCTACGGTTCCATAGCCAATCATAAGAAGAAAACGTGGATGTGGATTGTGGCGGTGCTTATTGTTCTTATGGTAGGATTTTCAAGGGTTTATCTGGGAGTTCATTATCCCACGGATGTCTGTGTGGGCTGGCTTCTGGGTATTCTGACGGTGATCATCGTAAGTTTTCTTCAGAAGAGATTCGGTACGGGACCTTTGCTGTTTGCAATCCTTATAGCTTCCGGAATCCCCGGGCTGTTTTATTGCACCAGCGATGATTATTTTACATCCTTCGGCATCCTGATCGGGGCGGCCTTCGGAGTATTCTTTGAGACGAAGTTTGTTAAATTTTCAAATACAAGAAATATATTCCGCATGATCTTAAGGCTTATATTCGGCGGCGGGATCTATTTCGGGGTCAATGCAGCGCTTAAGATGCCCTTTTCTTCGGAGTTTCTGAAATCGGGCACTATGGCGGCTCACTGGGTAAGGATCGGAAGGTATGCGATCGTTGTTTTTGTTATGCTGGGTGTATACCCCTTGCTGTTTAACGTAACGGACAAACTGTTTAAAAAGAAAGTAAAAGAGGTGTGATATGGCCGGATACGGAAGCTGTGACACATGTTCAAATTATGTGTATGACGAAGAATTTGAAAACTATGAGTGCATGGTAAATATGGACGAGGATGACTACGGAAGGCTCATGGCCGACTCGCGGTTTCAGTGTCCTTATTACTCGGAAGATAACGAATACGCGATAGTGAGAAAGCAGAATTAGTATGGAGAAGAATCTTAAAACATGCCCCTACGAGAAGAAATGTGGGGGCTGTTCTTTTATTTCGATTCCCTATGAGGAACAGCTTAAAAAGAAAAAGGAATATGTGGCGGGATTATTAAAGCCCTTTGTTAAAGTAACTGCGATCCACGGAATGGAGAATCCATATTATTACAGGAACAAAGTGACCTGTTCCTTTGGCATGGATCAGAAGAAACATCCCGTTGCGGGGATCTATGCGGAAAAGAGCCATCGGATTGTGCCCGTTGAGAACTGTCTCATAGAGGATGAGAGGGCTTCCGCCATAAACAGGACCATTTTCAGCCTTCTTAAATCCTTTAAGATCAAGGTCTATGACGAAAATACAGGCTACGGTCTTCTTCGTCATGTGCAGGTCCGCACGGGAAAAGCTTCCGGCGAAGTCATGGTGACTCTTGTTACGGCTTCACCCGTATTTCCTTCGAAGCAGAATTTCTGCAAAGCCCTCAGGGATAAACACCCGGAGATCACGACCATTGTTCAGAACGTAAATCAGCGAACTGACAGTTTAGTCCTTTCGGATAAAGAAAACGTCCTGTACGGAAAGGGCTTTATCCTTGATACCCTTTGCGGAAAGACCTTCAAGATATCCTCGCGTTCTTTTTACCAGGTAAATCCGGTCCAGACCGAAGCGCTTTACGGCAAGGCCATCGAGTATGCGGGGCTTACCGGAAATGAGGTGGTCCTCGACACTTACTGCGGTATCGGAACCATCGGTATCATAGCCGCCGACAGGGCAAAGCGCGTCATCGGCGTTGAAGTCAATCGCGATGCGGTCCGTGACGCAGTTGCCAACGCAAAAAGAAACAAAGTCGAAAATATTTCTTTTTACACGGAAGACGCAAGTGAATTTATGGTAAAGGTGGCGGAAGAAGGCAATCCCGTGGATGTTGTTTTTATGGACCCTCCCAGAAACGGCTCCACCAAGACCTTCATCGATGCAGTTTTAAAACTTTCCCCCAAGCGGGTTGTCTACGTATCCTGCGGTCCCGAATCCCTTGCCCGTGACTTAAAGCTCTTCACCGCTGGCGGCTACAAGGTAGAAAAGGCCGAATGTTACGATCTTTTCCCGATGGCCGAACACACGGAGACCTGTTGTTTGCTCGAACGGCTGTGAAGCGCAAGAGACCATATTAGCTTTGAGGAATTGAATAAGATAAAAAGAGAAGATTTTTCTAAATAAAAACATTGGGGGACTAAATAATGCTTTTTAAATATTGTGTAGAATGCGGCCACAAGGTTGAAGATATAAGGCTTGGAGACGATGATTGTAAGATATGCCCTTTCTGTAAAAAAATTTATGGAAGAAATCCCTTGCCGGTTGTCGAAGTGCTTGTAGTGAATGAGTTTAATGAAATTCTTTTGCTTAAGCAAAATTATATCTCAGAAGACAAATGGACTGTCGTTTCAGGGTATATGGTTGAGGGAGAAACGATTGAAGAAGCAGTAGCCAGAGAGGTAAAAGAGGAGACAGGTCAGATTGTCCATAAATGTCAATATATTTCCAGTTACTATTTTGAGCCCAAACAGCTTATCATGATAGGGTTCATCGCCTATGTTAACAAAAGTGAGTTTGCTGATTCAAATGAAGTGGATGACCTCAAATGGTACAAGCTAAATGAAGTTGAATCTGTGATTGCCAGAGAAAATAACTGCTCAGGAATGCATTTTGATAGGTGTAAGCAGTTTTTGTGAAATACAGATTAGTATTTGAGTAGGGATGAAAATGTTGCGATAACTTGTATATTTCAATCACTTCTTGTACGAAGCATCTACTTAAGTAGGTGCTTTTTGAATGAAAACAATTGAAATACGGATGATATTGACAAATTGAAAGAGCATGCTATGATATTACATATAATCCGTAAAAATATAAAAATTACGGATTGAAGAGGTGATGACATGCTTTATACCTATGAAGAATGTAAACAGAAATATCAAACAGATTATGAACTGCGTAAAAGAATAGAAGCGGGTGAGATTTCCCGAATTGAAAGGGGAGTTTACTCTGATAAGGAGCGAGAATCGGAACTTGCTGTTATAAGCAAGCTATATCCATATGCGGTTTTTACACTTAACAGTGCTTTTTACTATCATGGTCTTACAGATACAATCCCTCAGAGTTACTATCTTATCACCGATAAAAATGCGACAAAAATAAAGAATCCGCGTGTGAAACAGTTTTTTGACAACAATGACAGCCTTGAATTAGGTAGGATTGAGAAAGAATACAACGGTGATTACATTTTTGTTTTTAATAAGGAGAGGATGTTGGTCGAACTTATCCGTAACAGAGGAAAGTTTGCCTTTGATTATTACAAAGAGATTATATCGAATTATCGGAAGCAAATATATGAATTGGATATTCAGGCAATCGAAGAGTATGCGGAGAAATTGCCCAAAACAAAGCTTGTAATGAATACCCTTCGAATGGAGGTTTTTTGATATGAATCTAAGTGATATGACAAGTGATGCGCTTGCGAAAGGATATGAACAGGACGATGCCCAGGCAAGGGTCTGTCAGGATATTGTCCTTAAGGCTATTTCCGAAAGCTCACTGTCAAGAAATGTGACCATAAAAGGCGGTGTGGTTATGCGAAGCATCACCGGTAATATACGTCGCGCCACTCAGGATATGGATATTGACTTTATAAAATACTCTTTGTCTGATGAAGCTATAGAGCATTTTATTGAAAAACTGAATTGCTTGGATGGCATCAAGATTAAGCGCATTGGTAAGATAGAAGAACTTAATCAACAGGACTATAAGGGTAAACGGGTATATATTGATATCTCAGACAGTCTCGGTAACCATATTGAGAGTAAGATAGATATGGGAGTTCATAAGCATTTGGAGATAGAGCAGGAAGAGTATTGTTTTGACATTGGATTTGATAATGAAGGCGCATCTCTTTTGATAAACAGCCGAGAGCAGATGTTTACGGAAAAACTCAGGTCTCTTCTTAAATTCGGAACTTTCAGCACGAGATACAAAGATATTTATGACATGTATTATCAGTGTGGGAAATTGAATTCGGATAAGCTGAAAATTTGTGTAAGTATCTATATCTTGGATGATCCCGGAATGCGAGAGAATGATCAAGAGGCCATCTTAAAGCGAGTGAAGAAGACTTTTTCCGATGAGGGCTTCAAGCAAAGAGTTGATGCCAGTGACAAACGCTGGCTGGATAATGATATTGATGAAGTGTTTGACGGAATTCTTTCGTTTCTGCAAAACACAGATTTGATATAATATCCGTAAAAAATATAGCGAATACGGATTTTACACAAATTCTTGCCCACGCGACAGAACGTCGAAAGCTGCGTGCTTTTGCAGAGGGTGAGCAACACCCGTCCGAAAGCTATTACTCTGGATGTTGAGATGGAGGATTATTACAGAATAAAAGGGGCCAGGACGAATGATTGAAAGTAAAACTATAATTGATATGGAGAAGAGCGGAAACAATCTCCGAAAATATGCATATGAAAATGGATATAGCGTAAAGGACATCCAGCAGTATCTTGGATTATCATGCCCGCAACCGGTGTACAGATGGTTTAAGGGAACAATACTGCCTTCAGTTGATAATCTTCTTCGCCTTAGTGAATTGTTCCATGTTCATATTGAGGATCTTTTAGTGAAACAATACACAAAGTATACGTATGATTATTGTTTGGTTACAAAGGCTAATTCAAACCAATTTGTAGAACGAATGCAGGCTTATTATTCGCTATTTGTTGCATAGCCGGGATTTTGGACTATCCGTCCAATGACAAAAAAATCACGCATATCATACGATAAAAGAAAAACATCGGAGGTGCGTGATGACAAGAGGAAAGATTATTTACATTGATCGGGATGGGAAGATTTTCTCGTCAGTAGAATTTAATGGAGATATGTATCC
>JAEEIN010000078.1 GCA_016281385.1 Lachnospiraceae bacterium
GCATCCGGTGGGGCCGATGATTCCAAGGCTTTGTCCCTTCTTTAGGGTAAAGCTTATGTCATCAAGGGCTTTCTCACGTTTGCCGCCCACGAAGTTCTCATCGGTCTTGCTCTCTTTACCGTAGGAAAAGTCCACATTTGAAAATTCGATGTAAGGAGCTTTATCGTCAATGGGAGATTCTTCTTTTTGCCAGCCGTCATTCTTCTTCATGACCTCGTCGATCCGGTCGGCGCTGGCGCTGGCCTTGGAAAGGCTCATGAATATGCGGTTCAAGCCCATGACGCCCATGGTTATCATGTTGAAATATGTAAGGAACGCAAGGATGATACCCGGCTGCATGGCACCTTCGTTAACACGCTTTGCGCCGTAGATGACAACCAGAGTAAGACCGATGTTTAAACACATCTGCATAAATGGTCCGGGAATGGCCATAACGGTTCCGGCCTTTAAGTCGCTTGAGGTCATTTCCTCGTTGGCCTTACCGAATCGTTTCTTCTCGTAGTCGGCTTTGCTAAGGGCTTTGACCACCCTTATTCCCGTTATGTTCTCACGCATGATGCGGACAACAGCGTCTAACTTCTTCTGGACACCGGTGTACATGGGAATACCCTTTGAGGAAACTATGAATACCACAAGGATAAGGAAGGGAAGCAAAACCACGAGGATCATGGCAAGATGCCAATCCATAAAGAGAGTCATGACAACGCCGCCGAAAAGCATCATTGGTGCTCTCACGCAAAGAGCCTGCAGCTGCACGACCGCAGACTGAACATTGTAGCTGTCGGAGGTCATTCGGCTTATGAGGCTTGGAAGTCCTACCTCGTCGAAATCGTCTCCCGAAAGATTTGCCGTGGTCTTAAACAGATCCTGACGCACATCAAAGCTGACCTTATGGGCGTTGTATATGGCCCGCTTATTGGCCATAACATTGAACTGCCTGCAGAGGATGGAAGCCACAAACATCAAAAAACCCCAGCCAAGAACCATATAAAGGTTCCTGCCCGGTACCACGTAATCTATCATGTATTCCAGAATGTAGGGGAGTGTAAGCTCGGTCATGGTTCCGATGAGCTTCATGAAGATAGCCAGAAATATAGCATTTTTGTATTTCCCCATGTAACGAAAGATCAGTTTCATTGCATATACCCGTTTCGTCCTGAATCATTACTTATAACTATACTTTAGAACGAAACGGTTATGCAATATTCATTTTTTGCACATGGTTTGCAATAATTGCCTTATCGTGGCTTTTAAGATCATGACAACAACGACAATACCGTTTCCGGTATCTGATTGGCCTGGGCCATCATTGCAGTACCTGCCTGGGCCAGAATGTTGGCATTCGAGAAACTCATCATTTCTTTTGCCATATCCGTGTCACGTATTCTTGAATCGGCAGCCTCCGTGTTTTCTTCAGAAATCTTGTTTATGCTGTAAGCATGCTCAAGACGGTTCTGATATGCACCGAATACGGAGCGCTGCTCGTTTATTGTTGTTTCTGCATTCTTAAACTCTTCGATGGCTGCTTGCGCATCTTCCTGAGTCTTCACATTTGTATTTCTTATTCCCAGCATATCGATGCTTAAGGAATCATAAGTAATATGGATACCATGGTCACTTTCGGGACCGGACTGGATCCTTATATCGCAGATGCCGCCGTAGATGGGGGTTTCTATTTTCTTATCACGTACATATAAATGAAAAATGGTAGCTCCGTCACCACCGCCGCTTGTTGATTTAAGATCCACAACTGTGTTGGCATTGAGTGCAGCCTTAACTTTCTCCAGAACCGAAGCCTGAGTATCGGTGCCGTTTACACTGAAGGAAATGGACATATTTCCCACGCTGTTTGAGTTTGTATCTCCATAGGAAAAAGAATTGTCTGAGGTCAGACTGAAATTGATGGTTATCTGTCCGCCGCTGTCCGCCATTCCGGATTCTCCGGAGGAAGGGTTCTTTGAGAGAAGACCGTGGGCACCTGTCAGTGTGGACATAAGCCCTGCCATATTGCCGTCTGCGGAATAGTTTATGGATCCCTTATAACGGGACGTGTTGTTATTGTAATAATTCCAGTTCCACCATCTTCCTTCATCATCGTCATCGCCGTCATAGGAATGATATATGATACCGGTTGACCTTGCACTCACCTGTCCCACACCTTCAAGGTTAAAAGTAAAGGTCCATCCGGTAGTATCGCTTTTTGCGGCTTCCACGGAAGAAGGTGAAGGAAATGTAACAAGGTTACTTGTTCCGTTATTTGCATTAAGAGCAGGTTCAAAGAAAGTATCGTCCGCAGCATCAAAATTGCGGCCCTGAGCCGAATTCTTTCTTGAAGCGTATGCCGAACCGTATGTCATGCCTGCCGAAGTTCCGAATCCCGCTACGGAAGGTTCAAATTCTGCACTTAAGGTTACATGTTCACTTACGGAAATGCCGACATTATTTACAGAATCAACGATATCGTCGATGGTGGCGTATTCATTGGGAGTAAAAGCAACGGTGTAATGGAACAGGGGCTTTCCGGAAGCATCGTAGAGATCGCTGTTGGGGCCTGTCGTTCCGCCGAAATAATCGGCTATATCAAAGGAATAGTCTGCATTTTTAAGATCGTCCCAGGAGATGGGAGTGGTGGTATGAGTTTTGTTGTTATAATCCTTATAACTTATTGAAAGACCGTTCTCTGCATCGGCATGAGTCGTAAGAGAACCGTATGGAACAACGTCATAGTTTGCGTTGGTAATGTCAAAATTTGAAGTCTTTAAATATCTCTTTACAGCCGTTCCCTCTGCGGTTCCGATCAGAACCTTTTCGTTTGGTTCCCAGATCTTTCTTTCATTAAAGGCTGTTTCCGTAAAGATACGGTTGCATTCCGTCTTTATGCTCTGGACCTCGCGGTCAATATATTCTCTGTCAGTATCCGTAAGGGTACCGTTTGCGGCCTTGACCGACAGTTCGCTCATTCTGTGGAGCATGTCATGAACTTCGTTTAACGCACCGTCTGCAACCTGAACAAAGCTTATGCCGTCCTGGATATTTTCGGCAGACTTATTAAGACCTCTTATCTGCCTTCTCATTTTTTCCGAGATGGCGAGGCCTGCTGCGTCGTCTGCTGCACGATTGATCTTATAGCCCGACGAAAGCTTCTCTGTGGACTTTTTTCTTCCTGCATCGGTGATGCCATACATCCTGCGCGCGTTCATCGCCAGAATATTGCTCTGTATGACCATTCCTGCTCCTTAAGTCCTTGGGATTACGGGTACAAAACAGTGGATACTATAACTCAATCTATATATCGGCCCGAATCGCAAATTGATTAACGGAAAATTATTTAAAAAAAGTATTGACTTTATAATTTGATTGTGTACAATTAAATCAAATCCAATCGCAAACAATTATATTTTACACAATCTAATTTTAAAGGAGGTAACTACCATGAACGCATTTGATTTCAACGTAACCGCAAGAGACGGATCCGAAGTTTCCTTAAGTGAATACAAGGGCAAGGTTCTTCTTATAGTAAATACCGCTACGGGCTGTGGCTTCACTCCCCAGTACGAGGAGCTTGAGGCTTTCTATAAGGAGTTTAAGGACAGAGGCTTTGAGATCCTTGACTTCCCCTGCAACCAGTTTGCAAACCAGGCTCCCGGCACCGATGAGGAGATCCATCAGTTCTGCACACTTAAGTACAACACCGATTTCCCTCAGTTTAAGAAGGTGGATGTAAACGGCGAGAACGCTTCTCCCCTCTTTAAGTGGCTCACCGAAAACACGACCTTCGAAGGCTTTGACGGTCCTTCCAAGCTTCTTCTTACACCCATCGTTAAGAAGATGGACAAAGACTTTAAGAACAACGGAAACGTTAAGTGGAACTTCACCAAGTTCCTTATCGGCAAAGACGGCGAGATTCTTGCCCGTTTCGAGCCCACCGCTGATATGGCAAAAGTACGCGCAAAGATTGAAGAGGCACTGTAATGGCTGACGAGAAGGTCTATGACTGCTTAAAGCTTGAGAACCAGCTTTGTTTTCCCTTATATGCCTGCGCCAAGGAAGTTGTAAGGCGCTACAAGCCCTTTCTTGACGAAATCGACCTGACCTACACCCAGTACATCGCAATGATGGTGATGTGGGAAAAGAAGGAACTTTCGGTCAAGGCCCTGGGCGAGTACCTTTATCTTGATTCCGGAACTCTCACTCCGGTTTTAAAGACCCTTGAATCCAAGGGATTTGTAAAAAGAAAGCGTTCCGAAAAGGACGAACGTATTCTCAACGTTACCCTTACCGCCGACGGCTGCATGCTTCGTGATAAAGCACTGTCGATCCCGACACAGATGGGTAAATGTCTAGATCTTGACAGTAAAGATGCTATGGAGCTTTACAGGATCCTGCATAAGATGCTGGCAGGATTTACAGAGGCTTCCGAATATTGAATAAAAAAAACCTACTCAATTGGGATAATCCCAATTTGAGCAGGTTTTTTCTTTACAACTGTTCCCCGGCTTCTTCCATTGAGGTGGCAAGATGCTCGTAGGGCATGATCTGACGTCCGCGGAATAAACCGCAGCTGTCGTTGATGAGGGAGTTGTTGACGGCAGCGAACATGTTAACGTCTATTGTGGATAATTCCAGCTTCTGGAGAAGCATTCCCCGTTCATAAGCTTCGTCAAAGATGAGGCATTCACCTTCGGGGATCTCTCCCCTGCGGGCTCTCTCACGTTCCTGCCGTTTCTCATATCCCAGATGATTTGCAAGTCCGATCTCCGCCACATCGTCCATATCCTTGGTACGAAGCTGCATTTCAACATAGCACCAGGCGCTGTTGTCGTACATGGTAAGGTGAAGGGACTGATAGTATTTGTCCTTGATATCGTAAACGTAATCCCTGTAATAAGGATAGAGTTCCTTGTTTAACAAGGAAGAATAATGGGCATTTTCAAGGGCGGTCACTTCCGGAGTGAAGCCCCTTTCCTTCATAAATCCAGGAAGTTCGTTTGCGATCTCATAAAGGTATTTAAGTTCGGTCTCCTGACGCTTTGAAGCGTCCTCAAGATAGCATTTCGGAAGGGAAATGACTATTCTGTAGGCCAGAAGATCTCTGAAGTCCGTTAAAGAAGCACTGATCTGCGTAACCGAAGGGAAACGGTTGTTTTTCTTGTAGTAATTGTAGATGTACTTGACTATATATCCGTTGAACTTCTCCTCGGCCCTGATAAGGGATTTGATCCTTCCCTTAAAGGTAAAGGACAAAAAAGGATATTTCTGGGACATGTACTTGCAGAACTCGTTGATCCTGCCGGCCTGGAAGGACAAAAAGTCGTTATGCTCCAAAAGCTCGATCATCTGAACCATGAAATTGCTGTGGGTCAGATCTATGGGATTGTCCGTAACAAGTGCATGCTGCTTTAAGTCCGAAGAATAGTCATGCAGAATTTTTAAAACCGTATTACCCGAATACAGGTAATCATTCAAAGAGATCATATCTCTTCCCTCTGTCTTATCTTATTTTTCCAATGAAGCGATAGCAATATTCGTAGATGACCCAGTCATCTTCCTCGTAGTAAGCGTAAGCCAGCTTGCCAAAGTCATCATAGGTGTACTTCGAAGTATTTCCGTAGGAATCTTCATAATAGGTGTAGTTGCCGTTTTCATCAATATCCTGACGATACCAGTAACCGTCGGAATACTCGTAATAGGTCACCATGTTGTTATCGTCATAAACGGTCCTTGACCAGTTTCCGTCGCCGTCTTTCCAGGCTATGAGATTTCCACGGTCATCATAGGTATAGTCGGAAACCTGTCCGTTAGATGACTCGGAGTGGATCACGTTGCCATTGGCATCGAAGGTCTTCCTCTCCCAGTAAGTTCCGCTTTCGTAGTAAACGGGATTTCCGTTTGCATCGTACTCATAACGGGAATCATATCCGTCGGAAGATGTTGATGTAAGCTGATTGCCGTTGGCATCGTAGGTGTAGCTTGTCCAATATCCCGAGCTGTTCTCGTAATAAAGAAGATGGTCGTTTTCGTCGTACTTGTAGGTGCTCCACGTTCCGTCGGAGGATTCGAAGAAGCACACATTACCATGGGCATCGTAGCCGTAACGGTATGAATAACCGTCGGAGTTTGCGAAGTATGTGGTATTTCCCATGGAATCGTACTCGCACTCGAACCAGTAGCCCTGATCGTTGATGCAATAGGTCTGAAGACCGGCTTCGTTGTATTCGTATCTGTACCACATTCCGTCGGAGCTTTCCGTAGAAAGAACATGACCTGCTTCGTCATATTTGCTTGTGGTGATGACTCCGCTTGCGTAGGTCGTGGTCATTTCGGTCATCACGGAATTTTCTCTGATGTAATCTATCCGGGCATTTAATGCAGCTGCATCGCCGCCAAGCTCTATGGCTCCCTTTAAGTAGTCGATGGCTTCGATCGCGTTGTTGTCACTGTCCATTGAAAGAATAACGTCGGCGGTTCCGATGTAGCCGTCAGCTTTGGTCCTGTCAAGCGATATCAGGTTCAGGTAATATCCCGATGCTTTCTCGTAGTTGCCCATAATGAACTCATTATCGGCAAGCTGCTTGTAGCAGTCGTAGATCTTGGAAGAAAGGTCCTTTGCGGGATTCTCCCTCATTGACTTGGTATATTCGTCAATGGCTTCCATATACTGACGGGAGTTGTAATAAGAATCACCCTTCTTCTCATATAATTCGGCAAGCATGAAAGATGCGTCATTCTGAGGAACAATCATTTCCTTACATGCCGTATAACCTTCAAGAGCCTTGTCATAGTCACCGGTCTCCATGTAGTGGTCGGCGGCGATCATCGTGCGCTTGTAAACCTGGGCAGGTGATGTCCAAAAAAGGTAAGCGCCGACTCCGGCAGCGCCGATGACGAGCACGAAGGCAACGATAAGCGCAACGATAAGCCCGGTGTGCTTCTTCTTCGGTGCAGGCGCAGGCTGAGGCGGATAGGGATATCCGGGCATTGCGCCGTAGGGCATGGGCTGTGGTGCCGGCTGTGGCACGGGCTGAGGTGCTCCGCAGGCTGTACAGAATCTCATACCCTCTTTTATTTCATTTCCGCATTTTGTGCAAAACATATCATATTCCCCCCTAATAAACTTCTACCAACAGTTTACCACATGTCCGGGTTTTTCGCCCCTGTCTGTTTTAAGAATATCGTCCCATATCATTTCATATCCGCGCATAAAGGAAGCAGCGGTTATTCCTCCTA
>JAEEIN010000079.1 GCA_016281385.1 Lachnospiraceae bacterium
GGGCTTCCGCTGGTGGTGCTTTCCATAGCATTTAACATATTTGAAAAGAACGATACTTACGATGAACGCTTTGAACGCTTCAAAACCGCCATATCACCGATGATAGTTGCGCTGGTCCTGATCGTGGCAAGCTTTGCCGTTGAGTACTTTGCATATTCTTCTCCGGAATGGAAGGCTTTTAAAGCCTATAACGAGGCAAGGACCGATGTATATGATTTTGACGGCCTTCCGGATTATTACAGCGATCCTTCTTTTTACGAGGAACTCGGGATCTCGGAAGCGCAGTACGAAGTGTTAAGGAGATACGATCTTGCACTTCTTGACGAGGTTGATACAGATACACTGAGGGCGCTCTCCGACAAGGCGGAGCTTAACAAAAAAGAATGGGCCCGGTTTTATTCCGTTCCGAGAAAGGTCATAAACGATACGGTTAAGGCAATGTATGCCAAGAACAACGGCGCACTTCCTGTGGCACTGACGATAGTGTTCTTTGTTCTTTTTATCTTTTTCATGGTGAGGGATCGGAAACTGGCCGGTGCAGTGGTGTTTGTGACTTACGTATTTGAATGGCTGTTCATAGGATATTTCACATACCTTGACAGACTTCCCGAACGGGTGACACACGGTTTCTTCTTAATGGAATTCATGTTCCTGACAGGGGTTTTCGTACGGGAGGTAAGGCGCTTGAAGGATCAGCGCACCCCTTCTTTGTACTGGCAGATATTTGCGGGAATATTTTTTGCTTCCATATTCACAATGACCGGGCTTTCCGCTTACACGACTACCACGAGCCGGCTTATGGAAAAACAACAGGTACTTGATGAATGGAAAGAACTGAATCTGTACTTTAAGCATTCTCCCGAAAATATATATATTCTGAATACCGCAGCCTATGCGCCAATCTGCGACTCCATGTTTTCGGATGAGATCACGGATGCGCATAATACGGTAACAAGCAACTGGACTATCGGAGGACCGCTTTTTGAAGCACACCTGAATAAACTCGGAGTGACAACAAGCATTAAGGAAGCGCTTAAACAGGACAACGTTTTCTTTGTACAGGATGTGGATAAAGACCTTGCGTGTCTTGCGGATTGTTTTGGGAATGCGGCCGTTGTCGACAGCATTGTTTTAAGCAACGGAAAAGAATATGAGATAATCTCATTAAAATAAAGGGAAAGGGGAAAAAGGAATGTACGAGTGTCCAAATTGCGGCGGAAACCTTAAGTACGACATCAAGTCGGAAAAGATGAAGTGTTTCTACTGCGACTCGATGTTCGATCCTTACGAGGTTAAGGATAAAAGAAAGGTTGAAGAGCATACCGAGAATCTGATGACCGGCGATGAAGACGGGATGATGCAGGTTACGGTCTACACCTGCCCTCAGTGCGGCGGTGAGATCATCGGCGACGAGAATGAAGCGGCTACGTTTTGTTCTTACTGCGGAGCTTCCACCATGATGGAACAGAGAATGGATCGCGCCATGAGGCCGGTCAGGATAGTTCCGTTCAAAAAGACAAAGGATGACTGTGCAAGAGCCTATAAGAGTCTTGTTTCAAAGGCGATCTTTGCACCCGATTATGTTAAGGACCCTCAGAAGATCGAAAGCTTCAGAGGTATCTATATGCCTTATTGGGTGTATGATTTTTCAAAGAAGGGTGTGATAAATTATCCCGCAAAGCACACCTATCAGCGGGGTGATTATGAATATACCGATCATTACAGAGTGACCACCAATGCGGACATCGAATACAAAGGCCTTAATTATGATGCAAGCTCAACCTTTTCGGATACCCTGAGCAATGCGATCGCACCTTTTGACACGGATGGATCCAAGGATTTCACCACTGCTTTCATGAGCGGTTTTTATGCGGATGTAATGGACGTTGACGCTTCCGTTTACAGTGACGATGCGGAAGATGCTGCGGCAAAACATGCTGCGGAACGTATCGCCGGCGAGCAGAGATCACGAAAGTATACCATTTCCAAGGACAGTGTGGCTTCGTCCCTTAACCTGAGTACGGATAAGTCGGAGCTTAACATGATGCCTGTATGGTTCATGTCATATCGTGCAAGAGATGTAAAGGGCGAGGACCGTGTTCTTTATTCGGTTGTAAACGGTCAGACGGGAAAGGCCGCTGCGGATCTTCCAGTTGATGTGACAAAGTACGTTCTCGGATCTGCGATACTTGCGCTGCCGATCTTTGCGCTTTTCAATCTGTTCCTTGTAATGACGCCCCTTGCTCTTTTGGTACTTGCAACCATTATAATGGCGGTCTGCGGTTTTATAATGCTTCTTGAAGCCAACTCCGTAGCCGACTGGGAGACGGGAGCCGAGGACCAGGGCTTAAACTTTTCCAGAAACAAAGAGCGTCTCAAAAAAGAAGGGGCCAAGCCCAAAAAGAAAAAGAAGGACAAAGCCCCGGTGAAGACCGAGGCGGAGATAAAGCATGAGGAGATCCGACAGGCTGCCATGAAAGAAAGCCAGAAGGGCAATCGTTTATTGTTCTGGATCAGCCTTGTTGTTGCTTTTCTTCTTTGCATAATAAGGCCCATCAATGATGCATATTTTTATATCGGAGTTATCCTTACCGGTATCACGGATTGCCTGATGCTCATCGGAATAATGAAGAACTACAACAGACTTACCATGAGGCCTCTGCCTCAGTTTAAGAGGAAAGGAGGAGACGATCGTGCGGACATTTCAAAAGATATTTAAGATCGCGGCACTTTCACTGATCCTTTCCGTAATGATCGGGGGCAGCGCCTTTGCAATGCCGAACAGTTTATACACAGATCCCGAAACGGGCTACGGTGTATATATTGAGGACGATGCCAACCTCCTTACCGACAGTGAGGAAACCGCGCTTATTGATTACATGATCCCCATAACCCATTACGGCAATGTGGGATTTAAGAGTGTGAATGAAAACAGTGAGTCCACCGCTTCATTTGCAAAGAGTTATTACGCATCTCTTTTCAACGGAGCGTCCGGAACCATATTCTTTATCGATATGGACAACCGGCAGATCTATATTCACAGTGACGGTTACGTATACAGATTTATCACTTCATCAAAGGCCAATATCATCACCGACAACACCTATGAGATGGCAACGGACGGAGATTATTACGGCTGCGCTGCCGCAAACTACTCCCAGATAAACACGGTGCTTGCCGGGGGCAGGATAGCTCAGCCCATGAAATACATCGGCAATGCTTTACTTGCAATGTTACTGGCACTTGTGATAAATTTCGGAATAGTGCTTTGCTTCTCCAAGGCCAAAAAGGTCAGTGACGACTACATGGCTTCCGAGGCTTTAAAGGTCTTTTCTCTTTCAAAGCCTTCGGCTGTAAAGACAAACACTACAAAGAGATATAATCCCCAGTCATCGAGTTCCGGAGGATCCTCCGGAGGCGGCGGTGGCGGAGGAGGCGGCGGTGGCGGAGGTCACGGCTTCTAAATTACGAAAACGAAGGAATAAGAAATGAAACTTAAGGAACTTATCACAAAGTACAGAGAGATCATCGTATATCTCATAGTCGGTGTCATGACCACATTGTTCTGCTGGATCGTTGCATGGATAATGGAGCAGTTCATCTTTGACACCACGGTATCATGGCAGAATTTTACACTTAACTCCATAGACTGGCTGGCCGGCGTTCTTTTTGCATATCCTCTTAACAGAAAATGGGTATTCAAGAGCACGAACCCCCACATCCTTACAGAGTTTCTGGGATTCGCCGGTTCAAGAGTCACCACCTGGGTACTTGACGTATTCATCATGTGGCTCTTCGTAAATGTATTCCCTTTCACCGAAGGATTAAGAAACCTTACCACGAAGATGGGAATGGAATTTACACAGGATCAGCTCAATTCCTTAAATTACTGGGTTGCCAAGATATTCATATCCTCGGTACTTGTAATGATAGGTAACTATGTTTTCAGCAAATTACTCATATTTAAAAAGAAGAAGCCCGTAAACGAAGAAGAAAATGCATCGGAAACGGAGGAAGCCCATGAAGAAGCTTGAACTGAACTGGACCGAGTACATTAAGACAGCAAGAAAGATCGCAGCCGAAGGTGCGGTACTCCTTAAGAATGACGGCGATGTACTTCCCGTTAAGAAGGGACAAACGATTTCTTTATTCGGGCGTGCGCAGTTTGACTACATCAAGAGCGGCACCGGTTCGGGCGGAATGGTGAACGTTCCCTATGTCATCAATTATTATGATGGCATAAAGGCATGCAAAGATCTTAAGATCTACGAAAAGGTTTCGGATACCTACAGCAGATGGATCGAGGATCATCCCTTTGACAAGGGCGGCGGCTGGGCCCAGGAGCCTTTCAGCCAGGTTGAGAAGCCTGTATCGGATGAACTTGTAAAGGACGCTGCAGCCAACTCTGATGTTGCGGTTATCTTCCTTGCGAGACTTACCGGTGAGGACAAGGACCTTACGGAAGAAGAAGGAGCCTACTATTTAAGGCAGGATGAAAAGGCGCTTCTCAAGACCGTATGCGAAACCTTCGATAAGACCGTTGTTCTTATTAACGGCGGTGACATTATCGATATGAGCTGGCTTGACGAGTTTGCTCCCAAAGCCGTTATGTATGTCTGGGAAGGGGGCTGCGAAGGCGGAAACGCGGTAGCGGATCTTTTATGCGGAAAGGCCGCTCCTTCCGGAAAACTTACCGAGACCATTGCCTTTAAGATCGAGGATTACCCTGCATACGGCAATTTCGGAGACAGGGAACGTGCTTTTTATAAAGAAGATATCTATGTGGGTTACAGATACTTTGAGACTTTTGCAAAGGATAAGGTCCGTTTCCCCTTCGGTTACGGTCTTACCTATACAAAGTTTGAAGAGACCTATTCATTTGCACTGAACGAGCTTTTCGAAGTAAAGGCAACCGTAAAGAATACGGGAGCTGCCGTGGGCAGACAGTCCGTTCAGGTTTACTGCGAAGCACCCCAGGGAAAGCTTGGAAAGCCGGCCCGCGTTCTTGTTGCATACGGAAAAACAAAGGAGCTTGCACCCGGTGAGAGTGAAACCATTTCAATGAAGTGGGGAAGATCCGAGATCGCTTCCTATGATGATTCGGGACTTACCGGACATAAGAATGCATTTGTTCTTGAAGCGGGAGAGTATGTATTCTGCGCAGGAACGGATGTAAGGAGCGCAAAGGCTGTGGGAAGCTTCGATCTCAATGAGCTTTGCGTGCTTGAGGAAACGGAAGAAGCGCTTTACCCCATCATGGCTTTTGACAGGATCAGACCTGAACTTAAGGATGGACAATTTGTAAAGGTTTCTGAACCCGTTCCCGTCAGAGAATACGATCCTATGGCGAAGATCGAAAAAGAACGCGCTTCATTAAAAGAGATCCCTTACACGGGGGATAAAGGAATAAAGCTTCCCGACGTTAAGGAAGGAAGGGCCTCAATGGAGGATTTCATTGCCCAGATAAGCGATGATGAGCTGATAGCCATGACCAGAGGTGAGGGAATGAGTTCCACCAGGGTTGTTCCCGGAACCTGTGCAGCTTACGGCGGAGTTACGGATGTGACCGCTGCTTTAAAGATTCCCGCCGCTGCTTGTACCGACGGTCCCAGCGGACTTCGTATCGACAGCGGAGTCTATGCCATGCAGGGACCTAACGGAACCTGTCTTGCTTCAACTTTTGATAACGAGCTTGTTTCGCAACTTTATTCCTATATGGGAGCCGAGATGTTGAACAACGGCATCGACTGCCTGCTGGGCCCCGGAATGAACATAAAGAGACATCCCTTAAACGGAAGAAACTTCGAATACTTCAGTGAAGATCCTCTGGTAACGGGACGAATGGCAACCGCCCAGCTTCTGGGAATGGCAAAGTGGAATACCACGGCCTGCATAAAGCATTTTGCCTGCAACAACCAGGAGACCGCCCGTTACAGCGTTGATTCCACTGTTTCCGCAAGGGCACTTCGCGAGATCTACTTAAAGGGCTACGAGATGGCCATAAAAGAAGGTCATGCTACTCATATAATGACGACCTACGGATCCCTTAACGGATCCCATACCGCAGGTTCTTTCGAACTCAATACCCTTGTGCTCAGAAACGACTGGGGATTTAAGGGCGTAAGCGAGACCGACTGGTGGGCAGTTGTGGGTGATGAACTCGATACAGAGCCCAAGATACAGAAGACTTCCTTCATGATCAGAGCTCAGAACGATCTTTACATGGTAACAAACAGTTCCTTCGAGAACGATAACAACGATGATTCAAAGGAAGGCCTTGAAAAAGGTATCTTCACAAGGGCTGAACTTCAGAGAAACGTTCGCAACATACTTGAACTTGTAATGAACACTCCTGCGTATGACAGGATGATGGGCGAGGAGTTTGTTTTTGCGGAACCCGGCAAACCCGTTACCAGGGCAAACGTTGCGGATGTGGAATTCACTCTGGATGTTTCCGAAGGAAGCACATTCCCGGAGGACAAGCTTTTAACCACCAAGGGCTCCGTAAATATGATCAAGTTAAGGTTTGCGGAGAAGGGCGAATATCTTCTGCTCTTCGATGTGGCTGCGGAAGGAACCCTTCTTTCACAGATGGCCGCAACCTTCAGCATAAACAATACCGTTATGAAGGTGGTAACAAGAAACGGGGGAAATACCGAATGGACACAGGAAGATGTGCTCATCGGACACGGTAATTCCACGGAGAGGTTCTTAAAGATAACCTTCAGTCAGACGGGACTTAAATTCAAAAACATGCGATTTATAAAGAAATAAGATAATCTTTTGTAAAGGGGAGTACAAAGGATGCGAACAAGACTCTTTAATATCGATGCTTTCTACAAATACAAGAGTGTCATCGATAAAAAGAACATATTGGGAATGTGGTGGAACTTCATAATGTTTCAGGGACTTATCCTTCTGGATATCCTGATGAAGGTTTTTGTTGCGCCGGAGCGCATAAATCCTGTTTACATGGTTTATGCGCTGGTGGCTGACGTTACCATCTTTGTGTGGTACCGCTTAAGAAAGCGCCTTAAGAACGCACAGGACTGGAGCATTATATTTTCCTATATCATAGCCATTGTTTTTACCGCTCATTGTATGTTCATGTACGGTACGGAATCCATAATAATCGTGTATTTTGCGTTTATGGTGGATCTTGCCGCCACATTTCTCATGCACCCCGCATTTCTTGCCGTGGGTCAGACGGAAGGAATGGTCATCTTTCTTGTGAGTTATATCATCGCGGGAAAGCATGTGTCTGCCCAGAGCATCTGCATCATAATCCTTACATATTGTTTTGCGATAGCTCTCGGAATGCTGATCTGGCACATAAGGCTTTCAAATGTAATATTTGAAAACGAGCTTATCTACCTTGCAACGGGAACGGATGAAGTGTTTCTTGACAGGAAAGAAAGGATGATCTTTGAAGGAAGTGCCGGATCGGGTATCTTTTCGAATCTCGGAGAAAGAAAACACAGGACATTTACCTTTGTATATGATGCCAGCAAGGACCGTCTTCTCAATGTCCGTGAAGACAATATCTTTTCGTTAAAAAAGGACATGAACTGGGATGAGATATCCCAGAGGATATTAAGATATGCCGGGGATCCCGCTTCCTACAGAAGTGTAGAGAAGTTTTTTGAGAAGAGCGCCATAATGGACGAACTTCCGAAAGAAAAAACAAACAGGTCCCTTCAGGCGGGATTCGTTACCTCCGGGGGAGAAAAGATGTGGCTGATCTTTACCATGTCCTTAAGGCCCCATCCCGTAACCGGGGCGGTAATGCTCACGGTACTGATAGAGGACTATACCATAGATCATATTTTTAAGGAACTGTTGAATCAACTTATTTCCGAAAACTATGACGCAGTGTTATGTATAGAGAAAGGACGCAGGGACGGTATCATATTCCTTTCCGAACCCCACAAGGATTTCAGAGTCGAAAAATGCGAAGACTACGAAGCGCTTCTTTCAAAATACGTTACCGAGAACATTGCCGATTACGATCGGGAGAAGGTTTTAAAGGACGGTCATTTAAAGAATCTCTACGATTATCTTATGGATCATGACCTTTACGAGTGTTTTGTCGATGAATACACTCCCGAAGGGGGATCCAGAAGGATGCGCTTCATGGCCTTCTATCTTGAGGAGGACAAGAGGATCCTTGTTATATTAAGAAGGGATGTTTCTTTTTACGCAAACCGTGCAAGGGAAGCCAAGGAAAAGGTTGAACTTGCCCTTGAAGAGGCAAAGTCGGCAAATGAGATCCGTACGGAGTTCCTTGCAAGGATGAATCATGAGATGCGTATTCCCATGAATTCCATTGTAGGTCTTGCTTCTTTAATGGAAGAAGGAAACGGAGATCCCGGGGTGTTAAAGGATTACGCGGGAAAGATCAAAGATTCAAGCGATTATCTCTTACAGCTTGTCAACAACATGTTTGATATGACCGAGGTTACCGGCGGACATATAAATCTTAAGAGTGCAAGCTGCACCTTTAAGGAGATCCTTTCGACCGTGGACAATCTTGTGACTCCCATGTGCGAGGCGAAGGGCATTAAATTCACCATCGATTCGGAAATTGCCGATTCAACCGTTGTTATGACGGATAAACTCAGACTGATACAGATATTCACCAATCTCCTTGAAAAATCGGTCAAGTTCACAGACCGTGACAAAGAGATAAGCCTCAGCTGTTACAACATAGGAAAAGAAGGGGCAAAGGGGTGCTTCAGATTTGTTGTAAAAGATAACGGTGCGGGAATAGATGAAGAAACCGCTCAGCATCTTTTCGAACCATACAGATGCGAACATTCTTCCACCGATCCGCTGGAAGATACCGGACTGGGACTTCATATAACAAAGAATATCGTTGATGTCATGGGCGGCAAGATAAGCGCCAACGGAAAGCCCGGCGTGGGAACCACCGTAGTTGTGGATCTTGATCTTCTGCTTGCCGACAGCAACGTATCCGTAAGCGGACCGGAATTTAACGAGAAGAAGCTTGAAGGAAAGAATATCCTTGTTGCGGAAGATAACGAGATCAACAGGGAGATAGCCTGTGAGCTTTTAAGGAAAAGGGGCGTGACGGTTTATGAAGCTCCTGACGGAGAAGCTGCAGTCAAAATGTTTGCCGATTCGAAGGAGGGAAGCTTTGATGCGATCCTGATGGACATCAGGATGCCGAAGATGAACGGACTGGAAGCCACAAGGCAGATCCGCTCCCTTGAAAGGCCGGATGCCGCAAGCGTTCCGATAATAGCAATGACGGCCAATGCCTTCTCGGAAGATATTGAGCTGTCCATCAATTCAAAGATGACGGACCACCTTTCGAAACCCATCAATCCGAAGGTGCTTTACGAAACCCTGGTCAAAGCCATCGAAGAAAGAAATCAATGATCTTAAATGCCCCGTTTTCATACGGGGCATTTCTGAAAAATCATAAAAAATCTGCCATAAAAATCCGTTAAAATTTTTGTTGACTTGAAAAATGTCTTGTTGTATACTTGAGAATGCACTATTGTGGAGTGCTATGTTTATTATGCGTTTTTTTAATAATCAGAGTGACCACTTTGCAAATAAATTCAAACGGGGTGAATGTCAATGGAAAAAGACAGAATACGTAAAGTGCCTGCCGGCAGAAATTCACGTATGAGCTATTCTCGACAAAAAGAAGTTTTGGAAATGCCCAACCTCATTGAAGTTCAGAAGGACTCTTACGACTGGTTCGTAAAGGACGGACTTCGCGAGGCATTTGCCGACATTTCTCCTATCGTTGACTACGGCGAGCATTTAAGCCTTGAGTTCGTGGATTACGAGCTTTGCAAGGATGATGCCAAGTACACGATCGAGGAGTGTAAAGAGAGAGATGCCACATATGCGGCTCCTCTTAAGGTAAAGGTGCGTCTCTTAAACAAAGAGACCGGCGCCGTGATCGAGCATGACATATTCATGGGCGATCTTCCTTTAATGACGGCTACCGGAACTTTTGTCATCAATGGCGCGGAGCGTGTAATCGTAAGCCAGATGGTACGTTCTCCCGGCATTTATTATAATGTCGAGCACGACAAGATCGGTAAGAGACTTTTCTATGCAACGGTTATTCCCAACCGTGGTGCATGGCTTGAGTACGAGACCGATTCAAATGACGTTTTTTATGTACGTGTGGACAGAACTCGTAAGGTTCCCATCACCGTTTTGATCCGCGCTCTCGGCGTTGGAACAAATTCCGAGATCCGTGAACTTTTCGGAGATGAGCCCAAGCTTGAAGCAAGCTTACTTAAGGATACTGCGGTAAATGAGAAGAATCCCGAAGGAAGCGCTGAGTCAGGCTTACTTGAGTTATACAAAAAAATCCGTCCCGGTGAGCCTTTAAGTGCTGAAAACGCAGAGAGTCTCATTTCGGGAATGTTCTTTGACCCCCGTCGTTACGATCTTGCAAAGGTAGGACGTTATAAATTCAATAAGAAGCTTTCCTTCAGAAACCGTCTCGCAGGACAGACCCTTGCAGAGGATGTTATCGATCCCCTTACAGGCGAAGTATTGTTTGAGGCCGGTACAAAGCTTACAAGAGACCAGGCTGACGAGATCCAGGATGCAGCCGTTCCTTTCGTATACATCACTACAGAGGAACGTGTTGTCAAGGTACTTTCTTCTTATATCGTCAACCTTGACAAATATGTTACCTTTAAGGCTTCCACTTTCTGCGATTATCTTCGTGAGATCCGTGCAGGTCTTAAGAAGGAGAGCCAGGACGAGATCGATGCACTCTTAAAGAAGTGTGAATCCGGCAAGAAGAAAAATGCCGAGGATCCCGAGCTCTATAACGAACTTAAGGAATATGTTTACAATACAATAGGTATTTTTGAGCGTGTTTACTATCCCGTTCTCAAGGGCCTTCTCGAGGCAGATCTTGATGAACTTGAGCTGTTACACGCTATCAAGCGCGACATTGCAAACCTTATCCCGAAGCATATCACAAAGGAAGATATCTTTGCTTCCATTAACTACAATATGCATCTTGAGTACGGTGTAGGTAACGAGGATGATATCGACCACCTCGGCAATCGTCGTATCCGTGCAGTGGGTGAGCTTCTTCAGAACCAGTATCGTATCGGACTTTCCCGTCTTGAGCGTGTGGTAAGAGAGCGTATGTCCACTCATGACAGTGAAGAGGTTACACCTCAGGCACTTATCAACATCAAGCCGGTTCAGGCAGCAGTCAAGGAGTTCTTCGGATCTTCTCAGCTGTCCCAGTTCATGGATCAGAACAACCCTCTTGGTGAGCTTACTCACAAGAGACGTCTTTCTGCCCTCGGTCCCGGCGGTCTTTCAAGAGAAAGAGCATCCTTCGAAGTACGTGACGTACATTACACCCACTACGGTCGTATGTGCCCCATCGAGACTCCCGAAGGTCCCAACATCGGTCTTATCAACTCACTTGCTTCATTCGCGAGAATAAACAAGTTCGGATTCATTGAGGCTCCTTATCGTTTCATCGACAAGTCCGATCCCAAGAATCCCAGAGTTACCGATGATTATCGTTATATGACAGCCGACGAGGAAGACGATTACCATGTAGCTCAGGCTAACGTGGCTCTTAATCCCGACGGAACCTTCGTTAAGGATTCCGTATCCGGCCGTTACCGTGATGAGACTCAGGAATACCCCAAGACAGCATTCGATTACATGGATGTGTCTCCTAAGATGGTATTCTCCGTTGCTACAGCCCTTATTCCTTTCCTTCAGAACGACGATGCAAACCGTGCTCTGATGGGATCGAACATGCAGCGTCAGGCCGTTCCGCTTATGATGACGGAAGCTCCCGTTGTAGGTACGGGTATGGAGCCCAAGGCAGCAGTCGACTCAGGTGTCTGTGTCGTTGCCGAGGGAGACGGAACCGTTGATTACGTTTCATCCAACCTTATTAAGATCACTTATGATGACGGTACCAAGAAGGACTACAAGCTTACAAAGTTCTCCAGAAGTAACCAGTCTAACTGCTACAACCAGAAGCCCATCGTATTTAAGGGCAACAGAGTTACAAAGGGCGAGGTTATCGCTGACGGACCTTCAACCTCCGGCGGTGAACTTGCACTTGGTAAGAACCCTCTTATCGGATTCATGACCTGGGAGGGATATAACTACGAGGATGCCGTATTACTTAGCGAGCGCCTCGTTCAGGATGATGTATATACATCTATCCATATCGAAGAATACGAAGCAGAAGCACGTGACACCAAGTTAGGTCCCGAAGAGATCACAAGGGACGTTCCCGGTGTCGGTGACGAAGCATTAAAAGACCTTGATGACCGCGGTATCATCCGTATCGGTGCTGAGGTTCGTGCAAACGATATCCTTGTAGGTAAGGTTACTCCCAAGGGAGAGACCGAGCTCACTGCAGAAGAGAGACTCTTAAGAGCCATCTTCGGTGAGAAGGCAAGAGAAGTTCGTGACACTTCATTAAAGGTACCTCACGGCGCATACGGCGTTGTTGTGGATGCCAAGGTATTTACAAGAGAAAATTCAGACGAGCTCGCTCCGGGAGTTTCAGAGTCAGTTCGTATTTATATCGCACAGAAGAGAAAGATCGGTGTTGGTGATAAGATGGCCGGCCGTCACGGAAACAAGGGTGTATGTTCAAGAGTTCTCCCTGTAGAGGATCTTCCATACCTTCCTAACGGCAGACCGCTTGATATCGTACTTAACCCCTTGGGCGTTCCTTCCCGTATGA
>JAEEIN010000080.1 GCA_016281385.1 Lachnospiraceae bacterium
GCATTCAGTTATCGGCGGTCTCGGCAGCGCAGTCTGCGATGCACTTGCAGCTAACTGCCCCGTTCCCGTAAAGAAGCTCGGTGTTCAGGACGTATTCGGTGAGTCCGGTTCCGCAGCCGCTTTGGTTGAGAAGTTCAGACTCGACGGCAAGGGCGTTTACGAGGATGTAAAGGCATTTGTAAAGTAAATATTTTATTATGATCTTAAAAGGCCGGTGCGATGCATCGGCCTTTTTTTGCGTGAAAACCGATATCAAAGATTTATTTAAGATTCCTGAAAATACCCCCAAATGGCGGTAATGGAAAAATAAACAATATGTTAGCATTTAAATATATTGTGGTGTAGTGGCTCAAAATGGCCATTCATCACGGGAGTAAAACAGGGAGTTTTATAAAAAAGGAGAAATAAGATGGGGAAGATGAGACGAATACTGGCTATTATCATGATGGCAGTACTGGTTGTGGGAGAACTTGGTTCCGACATATCAGCCTATGCTCAGGGCATTTCCGGAGTTGAGGTCGAAAGCGTTACCGAAGTAACTGCGGACATATCAGAAAATGACGTCACAACAAATGACGTTACCGGGAATGAGGAAGAAGAGATCCCGGAGGCTGATGCTGAAGAGAACCCGGAAGAGGATGTGATCGAGGAAGAGGAAGAGATCGACATTCCCTGGGGAGAGCCCCTTGTTAACATGTACGGCTCAAGTTTTGAGTGGGAATGGGGCGAAGAACATGGTGTTGCAGTCGGCAAATGTGAAGCCTGCGGTACAGAGTTTGTTGTTGACGGCTGCGAAGGAAGCTCCGATGCGGAGAGCAAGCTGGATCGTTTCTTCTGCGACGGCTGTGGCCGATGCAGTGTGGAAGAAAACAGCGACTGCTGGAAAGAATATCACTGTGAGATCTGCTACGAATGTGTTGATGATGACTACTGCGACGGATGTAAAAATGAGGTGGATACCATCATCTGCTACGACTGTCTCAGCGATTTCATAGAATCAAACGAAAATACCAGCGGACATTGTTATTACTGCGGTGAACATCTCGGAGATGGAGTAACTCCGTGTGATTGTGAGTATTCACTTATAAGATTACATTGTGAGGACTGCTCGGAACTACAGTGTGAAGAGTGTAGCCTGTGTCTTGTCATTGCCGGAGAAGAAACTGAAGCAGTATCCGGAGATGGCTGTGTGACCCATGCTCTTTGCAACAACTGTATAGAAAAAGAAGCCGGAAACGACGGAATCCACTGTAAAGAATGTTTCAGATGTGACGAGGAAATCTGCGATGAATGCGGTATGTGTACCTCATGTACCGAAGGTGAAGAGCACTGTCCGGAATGTAATCATTGCTTCGGAAACTCGGGCATCGAATGGTGCCAAAGCGGCGGAGAGGATGAACACTGCATATATTGCTGTGAAGAAAACGGCTGGCTGTGTGAGCAGTGCGGAGAATGCGCGGAAGGCCAAGGCCTTGAACTCTGTGAGGATTGCGGACTTTGCTGGGAGTGCTGCCTTCAAAATTCCGAGGATGCAGGCTGCTGTCATGAATACTGCATTAAGTCAAGCGATTACGAGGAACACCTTTGTCCCGAATGCGGACTCTGCCCTCAGGATACGGAATGTGAGGACTGCGGACTGTGTGAAGAATGTGCAGAGAATTATCATTGTGAGCACGGCATCTGTCCCGACAGTTTTGATTATGAAGAGCATATATGTATAGATTGCGGAGATTGTTTTGAACCCGATTCTTTGTGCGATTGGTGCGGAAGATGCGAAAACTGTGCAGCAAATTATCATTGTGAAAAGCATAATCTGTGTCCCGATAACTGGGAATATGAGGATATTGATACTCACTTCTTCTGCGAGCAGTGCGGAGAGTGCTTCAGTCCTTACGAAGGTGAAGGGTATTGTATTTATTGCAAGCTCTGCGATGATTGCTGTCTTGAAAATACCAGAGAAAAGGGATGTGATTGTACGACGGCTTACTGTATCATGTCACCCAGATTTATGGACCACTGGTGTTATACGGACAATCAGTGTGCATTCAAGTGCGAGCACAACAAGGTCTGTGCACATAAGAATTTAAGCGATGAGTACTTTTCGGACAATACCGGTCACTGGCGTATATGCGAAGACTGCGGTGCATCCGTTGATAAGGTGGCTCATTCCCTTAAGTATACAACGGTAAGTGAGTCGGATCCGTTAAAGCGTGTTAACGGTGTGGATAGTGTTGACTGTTCCATATGTAACCGGCATATAAAAAATATCTCCATCCCTTATAACATGGTTAAGGGTGGAAAGCCTGTTATCATAAGCCAGCCCAAGGATTACGGCGGATATGTATCAAGTACCAATTTTTCGGTTGTATCATATGCGTCATTTAGCGTGCGTGCCATCGGAGAAGACCTTAAATATGAATGGCATCGTATTAAGGGCGGTGTGGACACCAAGCTTAAAAACGGCGGCGATTTTTATGAAAACTACGGAGGACAGTATCCTGATGTCCGGGGAGCAGACACCCCTTATCTGACGGTGGCTATCGATCCCGAAAGCTGTCATAAGAAGATCGTGTATTACTGTATCATTACAAACGAAAAAGGCAGTAATACCACAAGGAAAGTTTCTTTAAAATCGAAGCATCTTTATAATAATAAGACCTATAGCAGTGAAGGTCCGAAGACCCATGCCTGGGTGTGCGGCGGAGAGGACTGTACCGAAGTCAAGAGGAGTGGCCTTCCTCACAGATTTACCGAATGGGAAGTTAAAAAAGTCGCTACCTCAAGTGAACCCGGGGAAAAGCGACAGACCTGTATTGATTGCGGATATGTAAATAAAAAAGCAATCCCCATAGTAGAAATAAACCATGTGCACAAATTTGACCGTACGGCTTACAATCTGTCACATCACTGGTATGAGTGTTCCTGCGGAATAAGAAAAGAAAACAGCTCCGAAGAGCATAAATGGGACGACGGAAAAGTTACCACAGAACCTACCGAAAAGAAAAAGGGTGTAAAAACCTACAAATGCAGCGTTTGTGGTCTGGAAAAGACAGAGTCCCTTGATAAGCTTCCCCACACTCATGCTTATTACACCATAAAAGATGCGGGCAGTGTTACAGAGCTTTACTCGGGAATATATGGCGGAGGAGCAAATACATCCAAGGGACATTACGTAAATTGTAAATCCGCGGATTGCGATTCCAGGTTGTGGACGCCTCACACCTTAACGGAATGGCAGATCAGAAAGCAGCCGACAAGTGAAAGTTCCGGCCTTGCATGCAGGCAATGCAGCTGCGGATATACCGAATATGAATTCTTACCTTACGGAGTCTACAAGATCTGGCCCGAAGTACCGGAAATGACGGAAATAACCGTTAATTCAGTAAAGACGGGATTTGCCAAAAAGGGTGATACCGTAACTCTGACATTCAAGCCCATACCGGGTCGTAAATGGGGTTCCGATTCAAAATGGATCGATATGTACGGAAGCGGAGCCTACGGAGATATATCAAGTGATCTCGGCCTTGTACGGATTACAGATGCGTCTTTCGAATCCAATAAAAACAAAACCGTTGTTACCTTTACAATGCCTGACGGTCCCATCGGAATAGCTTTTAAAGATGCGAACTGTGATCATAAAAACGGAACCGTTTACGGCGGCGGACTGGAAGCTACCTGTACAGGATACGGTCGTGAACAGGATAAGCTTTGCAAAGACTGCGGAAAGGTTATGGAGGAAGGCAAGGCCACTCCTCCTTTGGGACATGATCTGAACGATTTTCCCGATGCGGGCTCGGAAGATATTGAATATTGTTATTTTGAGAATGGCGGAGTACTCCAAAAACGTGAGGACACCGAGACAGGAGCTTTATTTAGAGGCTACGAAGGGGATTATACCTGTAAGAGATGTAACAAGAAGGTTCGCGGAAAGACCCTTCCTCAGGTACACGGACTGATACACGGAAACCTTATTAGCGGAAAAGTGGATCACGAGACCTATCTTCAGAATGTTAAGGAAGCCGGCTGCACATCCACGGGCTACACCGGCGATACTTACTGTAAGTACTGCAATGAGCGGATCTCACTTGGCAAAAAGACCGAAAGCACAGGTCATAAGTGGGGCAAATGGGATATTGTTGTTCCTTCCACGCCCAAGAAAAAAGGCTACGAGGAAAGAGTATGCTTAAATGACAGTACTCATAAAGAAAGACATAACTTGGAGCTTGCAAAAGATCTGACCCTTGAGGCAGACAAGGCACGGGCGAAGTTTGACTTCACCTACGGAAACAGACCGGAGCCTGTGATCATTAACTACACGTCTGTGGGAGCTGATACGGTATCAAAGATAACAAAGGTATCTTTGGACGGAGCAGAGGACCTTTATAAGGTCAGGGTAAACGGCATGTCCATAGTCGTAGAGTTTAATGAAGACTACCTTGGGGAAGCGATGGAATTGGAAGATACTTCAGCAGTACTTACCGTTACAGGCATTAAGGAAACCGACAAAGCATGGGAGATCTTTGCACCGAAGGTTGAACTTTCCACAAATGTACGTAATTCCAACGCGAGATTTAAATTTAAGGCAGAGGGCGCCTGGATTGAATCCGTTAATAAAGTAAGTCTGGCGGGAAAGACCGACGAATATGAGCTTAAAGCCGGAGATCTTGTAAAACTAACTCCCGCTGACTCTGCAAATTTTGCATGCTATGAAGTTGTAAGCGATATAAGCAACAGCCTTGATAAGGAGTACACCAATAAGGATCAGTACTTCAGGATGCCTTCCTGCGATGTTGTCATAAAAACAAGGTACAAGGCTGAGTTTGTAAATGTCACCTTCAAAGGCTTAGAAAGTCATACCGCCGATCGATCAACGTTGATCGAAGCGGGACAGAAGGTTGAAGACCCCAATATGGGAAATTGTCATTATTGCGGTAAGCAGTTTATTGGGTGGTATGCAGACGAGGACTACAAACAGCCCTTTGACTTTGACCGAAAGATCTATAATGATACGATCATTTATCCTCTGTGGAACGAAGCGCCGCAATATCTGATCCATTTTGATATGAAGGGCCACGGAACTCAGATCAGGGATAACGTGGCGCTTTGGAAAAATAAATATAAGATCACAGAGCCTGAAGTGCCGACAGAGCCTGATTACACCTTTGGCGGCTGGTATACAGATACCGATCTTAAGACACCCTTTGTTTTTGCAGAGGCTGTAAAGAGAGATGTGACACTTTACGCCAAGTGGGTTAAAGCAAAAGTGAACCTTCATACCGTTTCGTTTGTTGTGGACGGGGTTTCAATGGCACCCAGGACCGTAGAGGACGGAAAGAAGCTTACAAAGCCTGAAGATCCGATACTTGGCAGTACAACTAAAATATTTACGGGTTGGTATACAGATCCGGAATTTACAAAGCAATATGATTTCAAGAGCAAAGTAAAGTCAGACCTTACCCTTTACGGAAAGCTTGACAGTAAGATCCTTGCAGATCCCGACGGACTGAGTGTCCGCTTTGAGACGATTCTTAATTCTTCCGATTTCTTCTACAACGGAGGTACAGGACGCTATGAAGCCGTTTATACCGGCAGCAGTATAGAGCCCAAAGTGATCGTTTCCTACAACAGGGATTCCAACGTGAAGCTTGTGGAAGGCAAGGATTACACCATTAAATACGGTAACAACAAAAATGTGGACAAGAAGGGTAAGGCCGCCACTGTTACCGTAACGGGTAAAGGCAACTACAAGGGAAGCAAGAAGATAAACTTCTACATCGTTCCCAAGCCTATCATGGCCGCTGACATTCTCTACACTGACTACATATACATAAAGAGCGGCGCAAAGCCGGTGCCCACACTGATCCACAACGGTCGAAGACTTTCATCCGATGACTACAAGATCACCTGTGAAACCTTTAGTAACCTGAAGATCAAGGAAGATACCCTCATAACGATCCAAGGTAAGGGTAACTACACAGGCATAATCGAGGAGGTTCAGGTATATGTTCTTGATGATACGGGCATTAAGCAGAACAAATTAAAGCTAGTGGTGGATAAGATCTACAAGGAATCCATGAATACCGAATACAACAACGGTACCCCCAGAGTCCTTGAAGATTTCATGTACCATGTGGAAGATGGTAACGGTACCGTGATCGACAGAAGTAACTATTATCTGTATTACGAAAACAACGTAAATGCAGGAACCGGCAGGGTGACCGTGGTAGGTAAAGGCTTATACAGCGGTATCTTCAGTGAGCCCTTTACCTTTAAGATCAAACCCAATACAAAGGCGGTCATCGAAACTAAGATATTGGATCCCGAGGTTTATTATTCCTCCAAGGGAGCTACGCCGAATATCCGTGTTGCAAGGATCATCGGACCCGGCGAAGAGGTTGCTCTTAAGGAAGGGGTGGACTACAGCATTTCCTGGTCGAACAACAAAAATGCAGGTAAAAAGGCAGCCTACACCGTTAATTTCAAGGGCAATTACAAGGGCCACAAGCCTGTTAAGAATGTTAAGTTCGAGATAAAGCCTTTGAAGATCGAAGGAGACTATTTGGCAGTTACCGCTCCTAACCTTACATACTCCAAGGCAGGATCCTATACTTCGGCGCCTTATGTAACATACAAAAATGTTCTTCTTAAGAAGGGCACCGATTATACCGTTGAATATATCGCAAACGGAGTGGATATCACCAAAAACAAAAAGTACAAGCAGGACAGTGACAAAGTAAGCGTAACCGTAAATATCATCCCCAAGGGCAATTACACCGGCAAGAAGATATCGGTTAAGGATTGCTACACCATCAAGAAGCTTACAACTGAAACCGTGGATCTTAGTAAGGCTAAGATCACCAAAAAGGGTAATATAAGCAAAGCAATCCCTGCAATGGACTATACAGGAGATGCGGTTGTACCTGAGTACGATATCTTTGTTCCTGTAAAGAGCGGCAAGAAAACAAAATGGATCACCTTAAGTGAGGCGGGTCTTAGGTCGGGAACCGACTACGAAGTGGTCTATATAAACAATGTAAAACCGGGCAATGCGACTCTTATATTAAAGGCCAAGAGTACTTCCACAAAGGCCGTAAAGAGCAAAGCTGCCAAGTTTAACATCAGACAGAACAACATATCGATCCTTACGATCTTCAGATAGAAGATCGGATATGAAAACAGCCTCCGAATCATTCGGAGGCTGTCTTAATGTAAGAAGTTTTTCTGTTAAACCGGAAGGATCTTGTCATCCGGCAGGTAT
Source organism: Lachnospiraceae bacterium (assembly GCA_016281385.1). Taxonomy (GTDB): domain Bacteria; phylum Bacillota; class Clostridia; order Lachnospirales; family Lachnospiraceae; genus UBA1258. Next base: position 7,259 of record JAEEIN010000080.1, read on the forward strand.
TTCTTTACGGTATTCTCTAAAATATTTGCATCAACGGGCTTTGTGAGATAATCGGCAAAGCCTTCTTTCATGTAAAGCTCGCGGCTGTCGGAAACGGCGTTGGCGGTAAAGACGATGACCGGTGTCTCTTTGTTCTTTGA
>JAEEIN010000081.1 GCA_016281385.1 Lachnospiraceae bacterium
CTGGACGGTTCCCGCCGACCTTGCGGAGCTTCCCTGTATCGTAGGCGGACAGCCTCAGGACTTCTGCTACAAGGATTGTAAGAAGGAAATGGATATGATCAACAAGGCCTTCATCGAGACCATGGTTGAAGGAGACGCAAACGGACGCGGCTTCCAGTATCCCATCCCCACCTATTCCATTACCAGAGATTTCGACTGGTCAGACACTGAGAACAACAGACTTCTCTTTGAAATGACCTCAAAATACGGTACACCTTATTTTTCAAACTATATCAACTCCGATATGGAACCCAGCGATGTACGTTCCATGTGCTGCCGCTTAAGACTGGATCTTCGTGAATTAAGAAAGAAGACCGGCGGCTTCTTCGGATCGGGCGAATCCACCGGAAGTGTCGGTGTTGTTACCATCAACATGCCCAGGATCGCATACCTTTCCGCAAATGAGGACGAGTTCTTTAAGAGACTCAACAGGCTCATGGATATCGCAGCCCGTTCCTTAAAGGTTAAGAGAGGAGTTATCACAAAGCTTCTTGATGAGGGACTTTATCCTTATACAAAGAGATACCTCGGAACCTTCGATAACCACTTCTCCACCATCGGTCTTATCGGAATGAACGAAGTCGGTCTTAACGCAAACTGGCTTCGCGCAGACATGACCGATCCCAGAACTCAGGAATTCACCAAGAAGGTACTCAATCACATGAGAAACCGTCTTGCGGATTACCAGCAGCAGTACGGAGACCTTTACAACCTGGAGGCAACTCCCGCAGAGAGCACAACTTACCGTCTTGCAAAGCATGACCGTAAGAGATGGCCCGCCATCAAGACCGCAGGCAAGCCCGGAGATACCCCTTACTATACCAACTCATCACACTTACCCGTTGATTACACTTCGGATATCTTTGATGCACTTGATATTCAGGACGAACTCCAGACTCTTTATACATCCGGAACCGTATTCCATGCATTCCTGGGTGAGAAGCTTCCCGACTGGAAGGCAGCAGCAGATCTTATCAAGACCATCGCAACGAACTACAGGCTTCCTTACTACACACTTTCTCCGACTTACTCAATCTGCAAGACTCACGGATATCTTGCCGGAGAGAAGCACACCTGTCCTATTTGCGGAGCCGAGACCGAGATCTACAGCCGAATCACCGGTTACTATCGTCCCGTTAAGAACTGGAACGACGGTAAGGCTCAGGAGTATGCAAACCGCGTAAATTACGATATCGAGAATTCTTCTTTAAAGAGACCCGTTTCAACGGTTGTAACCCTTTCGGAAGAAGAAAACGATGTGACCTTCGATCAGAATGCGGCAAAGAATATGAAATATCTCTTTACCACAAAGACCTGCCCCAACTGTAAGATAGCCAAGGAAAGCTTACAGGGAACGGACTACATCCTCATCGATGCCGAGGAGAACGCCGAGCTTGTTGAGAAGTACGGTGTTATGCAGGCACCCACACTTGTTGTCATTGAAGACGGTGCAGCAAAGAAATACGTTAACGCTTCCAACATCAAGCGTTACGCAGAAAGCTGCAAGGGAGTGAATGTTTAATATACAGTTCGCGGAGCCGGGCCCTTAACCCGGCTCTGCGAATATAATAATACGGAGTGATCATGATTAATAAACTTGTTAGTGAGATTCAAAAGAAGCAGGCCCCCATTGTTGTGGGACTGGACCCGATGCTTAAATTTGTTCCGGAACATATCAAGAACAAAGCTTTTAAGGAATACGGAGCAAATTTAAAGGGCGCAAGCGAGGCGATCCTTGAATTCAACAAGAAGATCGTTGATGCGGTATACGACCTTGTTCCTGCCGTAAAGCCCCAGATAGCAATGTACGAGCAGTTCGGTGTGGAAGGTGTGATCGCCTTTAAGAAGACCGTTGACTACTGCAAGGAAAAAGGCCTTGTTGTTATCGGAGATATCAAGAGAGGAGACATCGGCTCCACCAGCGAGGCATATGCCGTTGGTCATTTATCATCACAGGACATAGGAGGAACATTATATGAAGGTTTTGGGGAAGATTTTGCGACTGTTAATCCTTATCTCGGGTCTGACGGGATTAAGCCTTTTATTGATGTCTGCAGGAAAGAGAAAAAGGGAATATTTATCCTTGTAAAAACTTCGAATCCAAGCTCCGGCGAATTCCAGGACCGCCTTATCGACGGAAAGCCCCTGTACGAACATGTGGCTGAAAAGGTAAACGCCTGGGGCGAAGATCTGATGGGTGATTCATACAGTTACGTTGGTGCGGTTGTGGGAGCAACTTATCCTGAAATGGGCGCGGCGTTAAGAAAGGTTATGCCTAAGGCATATATTCTTGTGCCGGGCTACGGTGCTCAGGGCGGTAAAGGCAGTGATCTTAAGGCCTTCTTCAACGAAGACGGACTTGGAGCCATTGTCAATTCCTCAAGGGGGATCATCGCAGCATACAAGCAGGAACAATACGCCTCCTTCACTGAAGAGGGTTTCGCGGATGCTTCGAGACAGGCGGTTTTGGATATGAAAGCCGATCTTAACAGCATTTTCTAACTGTATAGAATGATAAAAGAGAGCCCTTCGGGGCTCTTTCTTTTGGGGCGGGTTGCAAAAATATCAATAAAATAATATATTTGTAACATCTATTATTTTTTTGTTTTTGCTTATTTATGGAGAATGATATGAAAAAGATCTTTTCGGTTATGATATGTATGGCTATGGTACTTTCACTCTGCGCATGCAGTGATGATGTATCCGTGCCCGAACTTTCAATTTCAGAGGTACTCACTTCAGTATCTGAGGTTTCCGAAACCTCAGATACATCCGTATCCATTTCGGAGGAACCGGAAGTGTCGGAAGAAGAGCCGACACCCGAGGTTGTTGACACTACAGATGAAGACCCCCATTCGGAAAAAGAACTGTTTGAAATCTATATGCCTCTTTTCAGAGATGCATACAACTGCCTTTTCTTCGGTATGACTACCATGCATGACGGCTTCGGCGGACTTTTGAGCGAAGCCATGTATATGCCCGACCTTGAGGTCAAGTCTATGGTGGGATACTGCTATCTTGATGTAGATAAGAACGGAACGAAGGAACTGATCATCGGTTCTGAGGACGTTAATTATGCGCTGTGCGGATATGATGAAGAAGAAAAGCCTTCCGTGATCTTTGGGGCAGGATACAGGGCATTCCTTGACATATGCGAGGACGGTACCATCTGTTACGGCGGATCTTCCGGTGCTGCCAGTCAGTCCACAGGTTTCTATAAGCTTGACGGCAAGGGTGGAGCCGAACTGGTGGATTTCTATTTCACCGAAGCTTCCGAAGGCTCTGATGAATTGGCATATTATCATGATAAAACCGGAATGTCGGATGTGACAAAGGCTGAGGTGATGACCGAGGAGGATTATGAAAACAGTGTGTCCCATGAAGCCATGGACCTTTCTTCCGAATTCACTTCTTTGATCGGATTTGCCGATCTTTTCGGAGGAACCGATTCCGGAGTGGATCCTGCGGCTCTTGGAAAGAACACATGGGTTCTCGATCATTACGTAGTTGATGATGAAACCATCAATGCCGCCGATGAAGGGAAATACCAGACCCTTACCTTCAATGACAATGAGACTGTGGATTATCATTGCGAATCGGCAGGAGAGGTGCTGGCGGATAAGAAGGGTATCCAGTATTTCTATTACGATTTCAACGGCAGTATGGATATTTATATTGATAATGCGGGGGATGGAAATAACTACACCATTACCCTCATAAGGATCTCCGATGACGATATGCTCGTTGCCCAGAAGCTGTACTATGCTTCGGACCGTTACGGCGTATGCTACGAGTATTACAAAGCGGAGGATAAAGGGGAGGAATAAAAACAATGAGGAGAAGATTTGCGGCACTTTTTCTTGCTGCGGTCACGATGCTGTCCCTTTCGGGCTGCTCCAAGTATACGATAGGCGAGAAGCCTTCGGAGCCGGAAGTGAAAACATCCACCGAGGTGACAGCGGAAACATCTGTTTCAACTGAAACTTCTGCTCAGGAGGAAAGTCAGGTTTCGGAAGAAGAACCCGACTATGCGGATATGCCGCTCTGGGATCCCATAAAGTTTGAATATGATGATCTTTACAGGGTGTATTATCCTCTTATCAGGGATGCGTACCACGTTCTCTTTTTCAAAATGTCATACGAGCATGATTGTTTTTACTGCATGGGAGCCGAAACGGACTGGTTTGAGGCTGACGATCTTAATGAGATCGGATTTTGCTTCTACGATATAAACGGCGACGGATTAAAGGAATTCATCGCAGGATATAAGGACAGCATCTATGCCATCGCTTCCTTCGATCCCGACACATATGAACTTTACAGCCTTTTCTATGTGGGATACAGAAGCTTTGTGAATGTACTTAAAGACGGAAGGGTTGAAGACGGCGGAAGCTCGGGAGCCATGTCTTACGAGATCGGCTACAGAACCTTCGACAGTCACGGAAACGTAACAACAACGGATTTCTACTTCACCGCACCCGATGCGGCATTTGAGAATGTGGCATATTTCCACAATGAGACAGGTGCTTATGATACTGAACAAAGCGAGGAGATCACAGAAGAAGAATTTGGAAAGGCTACTTCCGGCCACGATTATTTAACCTTTGCGGCAGACTATATTCCTTTTGCTGACAGCGCGGACAACTGCGACGGTGTGGGAGAACCCGTTTCGCTTGAAAACATCAGGGGAACCGCATGGGGCCTGAGGGATTATTACATCGAAGGCGTACGGTATGACGGAGCATATACCTACAGAGCCGAGGACTTTTTTATAACCGAGGACGATGTCATCAAATATGCCGTCTATCAGAACGGAGAGATGATCTTCTCTGTAGACTGCGAGCTTGAATATGACGAGCTTCGGGGACAGCTTTATTTCTTCTATGACGATCCGGAGATCGGAGAAAGGATCGGTGCCCGCATAGTAAGAAAGTTAGAGGACGGATCCCTTCTTATCCAGGCGGGATGGAGCGAATTCGGCGAAGATACAGGATATAAGGAACACTATACGGACAAATATTTTGTTCCGGCTGTGGGATGAGTTAAAAGGGACTGCATTGCGGTCCCTTTTGGATTTCATAAAATAATAAGAAATAATCCGCATTTTTGTATTGCCTGAAAGAATGAATGTGATACAATATATAGTGGTTTATGATAGTTTGGAGGAATATATATGGACGCTTACAAGCAGGAGTTTATAGAATTCATGGTGGAATCCGATGTTCTCAAATTCGGCGATTTCACCTTAAAGAGCGGAAGAAAGTCACCTTTCTTCATGAATGCGGGAGCATATGTTACCGGCGGACAGTTAATGAAGCTGGGCGAGTATTACGCAAAGGCGATTCACGATAAATACGGTCTTGACTTCGATGTGCTCTTCGGACCCGCATACAAGGGAATTCCCCTTTCGGTTGCAACGGTCATCGCATTTTCAAAGCTCTACGGAAAGGAGATAAGGTACTGCTCCAACCGTAAGGAAGTCAAGGATCACGGAGATACCGGTATCTTACTTGGTTCCAAGCTTAAGGACGGAGACCGTGTAGTCATTATCGAGGACGTTACCACTTCCGGCAAATCCATCGAGGAGACCTTCCCCATCATTCAGGCTCAGGCGGATGTGACCATCGTGGGACTTATGGTTTCCTTAAACAGATGTGAGAGAGGAAAGGGCGAAAAGAGTGCCCTTGACGAGATAAAGGATCTCTACGGCTTTGAGACCGCAGCCATCGTTTCAATGGACGAGGTAAAGGAGTATCTTCACAACCGCGAGGTCTGCGGACGTGTTGTTATTACCGATGAGATCTACAAGGCTATAGGTGAATATTACGCACAGTACGGTGCGGTTAAATAATGAAGAAGAAACATTCCATAATCTATTCGGACAAGGAACATACAAAGCTGGGGATCTTTTCCTTTATCCTTTCCATGATAGTGCTGGTTTCCCTTATCGCTTCCATATTGATAAGCTACGCACTTAAGGGAAATGCTCCGAATTCCTTCGGGGCGGTGGGCTTTCTGTGCACCCTCTTTTCGGGGGCGGGCATCATACTTGCTTTAATGGGAAGGCAGGAGCAGGAGAAGTTTTATCTCTTTGCAAATCTGGGTCTGGGATTCAATATCTTTGATCTTATGTTCATCAGTGCGATTCTTTACGCAGGAATTTAGAATTTATTGGCACTTTCTTACATTGCGACAGGGAAGGTGCATAAAGTAGACTTATGATGAAAGGATGTTAAAAATGGCAACTGTTTCAATCGTAATGGGCAGCGATTCCGATATGCCCGTAATGAGCAAGGCGGCAGAGATACTTGACGAGTTCGGCATTTCCTACGAAATGCGCATAATCTCCGCACATCGTGAACCGGAGGAGTTCTTCGAATATGCAAAGACGGCCGAAGACAGAGGAGTTAAGGTAGTTATCGCAGGTGCGGGAATGGCAGCTCATCTTCCCGGAATGTGCGCAGCGATCTTCCCCCTTCCCGTTATCGGTATCCCGATGCATACCACTTCCCTGGGAGGAAAGGATTCGCTTTATTCCATAGTACAGATGCCAAGCGGAATTCCGGTGGCTACCGTAGCCATAAACGGCGGTACCAACGCAGGAATTCTTGCAGCCAAGATCCTTGCTGTATCGGATCCGGAGCTTTTGACAAAGCTTAAGGCCTACAGCGCAAAGATGAAGGACGGAGTCGTAAAGAAGGATGCCCGCCTTCAGCAGACAGGATACAAGGAATACACCAAATAACGGAGGATGAACATGGATTACAAGAAATCAGGCGTTGATATCGAAGCAGGCTACAAGTCAGTGGAGCTGATGAAGCAGTTTGTAAAAAGAACAATGCGTCCGGAAGTACTGGGAGGCCTTGGGGGCTTTTCCGGAGCTTTCTCACTTGAGAAGATAAAGGATATGGAAGAACCCGTACTTCTTTCGGGAACCGACGGATGCGGAACGAAGGTTAAGCTTGCATTCTTAATGGACAAGCACGACACCATCGGAATAGATGCGGTTGCAATGTGCGTAAACGACGTTGCCTGCGCAGGCGGAGAGCCCTTGTTCTTCCTTGATTACATAGCATGCGGAAAGAACTATCCCGAGAAGATCGCAACCATAGTTTCAGGCGTTGCGGAAGGATGCGTTCAGTCCGAATGTGCGCGCATCGGCGGAGAGACTGCGGAGCAGCCCGGTCGTATGCCCGAGGATGAGTACGATCTTGCAGGTTTTGCGGTAGGTGTTGCTGATAAGAAGGACATCATCACAGGCGAAACCATAAAGCCCGGAGATACACTTATCGGTATCGCTTCATCCGGCGTTCATTCAAACGGTTTCTCCCTTGTCCGTAACGTATTTGAAATGACCAAGGAGAGCTTAAACACATATTATGAGGAGCTTGGAACCACTCTCGGAGAAGCTTTGATCACTCCCACAAGGATCTATGTCAAGGCTCTTAAGAGTGTTAAGAATGCAGGCATTAAGATCAAGGGCTGCAGTCACATCACCGGCGGCGGCTTCTATGAGAATATCCCGAGAATGCTTCCCGAGGGGATCAAGGCAGTTGTCAAGAAGGACAGCTACACCGTTCCCGCCATCTTCAAGATGATGCAGAAGAGAGGCGACATCGCCGAAGAGATGATGTACAACACCTTCAACATGGGAATCGGAATGGTTCTCTGCGTAGACCCCGCAGATGCGGAAGCAACCATCGAAGCACTTAAATCCGCAGGCGAGACTGCATATATCATCGGTTATACGGCTGAAGGAGAAAAGGCAGCGGAAGTATGTTAAAGATATGCGTATGCGTGTCCGGCGGCGGCACAAATCTCGGAGCCATATACGATGCTCTTGAGGCAGGAAAAATAAAGAACGCGCAGATCGTCAGGGTCATCAGCAACAACGCAGGTGCTTATGCACTTACAAGGGCCAAGGATCACGGAACCGAGGCAGTCTGTGTTTCTCCCAAGAATTTTGAGACCAGGGAGGAATTCAACAAAGCACTCCTTGCTTCCATGAAGGAATGCAATCCCGATCTTGTTGTTCTTGCGGGATTTCTGGTAAATATACCCGGCGAGATAATAAGCACTTTCAGAAACAGGATAATAAATATCCACCCTTCGCTGATCCCTTCTTTTTGCGGACCCGGATTCTACGGGTTAAAGGTGCATGAAGGGGTTCTTGAAAGAGGCGTTAAGGTCACCGGCGCAACGGTTCATTTCGTTGACGAAGGGATCGACACGGGAAAGATCATTGCCCAGAAGGCAGTGAACGTGGAAGAGGGGGATACCCCCAAGGTGCTCCAGCAGAGAGTTATGGAGCAGGCAGAATGGATCATTCTTCCGGAAACGATAAAGAGGATCGCTGACGGGGAGATAAAGATCGGATAACGGAGAAGGAAAACATGAAGGTTTTGGTAATCGGAAGCGGCGGAAGAGAGCATGCTTTATGTACCGCCATAAAGAAATCGCCCAAAGTTACGGAGCTTTTCTGTGCTCCCGGAAATGCGGGCATAGCTAAGATCGCAACCACTGTCAAGATCAGTGCAATGGATTTTGAAGCTCTTGCTGATTTTGCAAAGGATAACGCCATCGACCTTACGGTGGTGGGACCGGACGATCCTCTGGTCGGCGGCATAGTTGATGTTTTTGAAAGACGCGGCTTAAGGGTATTCGGCCCCAGAGCCAATGCGGCTATCCTTGAAGGAAGCAAGGCTTTTTCCAAGGATCTTATGAAGAAATACGGTATTCCCACTGCGGAGTATGAGACCTTTGACAATGCGGAGGATGCTCTTAAGTATCTTGAGACCGCTGAACTTCCCATTGTTTTGAAGGCTGACGGTCTGGCTCTTGGTAAGGGCGTTCTTATCTGCAATACCCTTAAAGAAGCAAAGGACGGCGTCAAGGAGATCATGCTTGACAAGAAGTTCGGTTCCGCAGGAAACAGGCTCGTCATTGAGGAATTCATGACGGGACGCGAGGTTTCCGTTCTTTCCTTTGTGGACGGAAAGACAATAAAGACCATGTCCTCCGCACAGGATCATAAGCGTGCCAAGGACAACGACGAAGGTCTTAACACCGGCGGAATGGGTAATTTCTCACCCAGCCCCTTCTATACCGAAGAAGTTGATAAATTCTGCAAGGAAAACATATATCAGAAGACCGTTGATGCCATGAGGGCTGAGGGCAGGGAATTCAAGGGAGTCATCTTCTTTGGACTTATGCTTACTCCCAAGGGACCCAAGGTACTTGAATTCAATGCAAGGTTCGGAGATCCCGAGGCGCAGGTTGTTCTTACAAGAATGAAGAGTGACGTTGTGGATGTCATCGAGGCATGTATCGACGGAAAGCTTGCGGATACACCGGTTGAGTTCGGTGACGATGCGGCTGTCTGTGTTATCCTTGCAAGTGACGGATATCCCCTTGAGTACAAGAAGGGCTTTGAGATAAAGGGCCTTGAAAACTTTGATGGCAAGGAGGATTACTACTGCTTCCATGCGGGTACAAAATTTGACGAGAAGGGCCGTATCGTTACAAACGGCGGACGTGTTCTCGGTGTGACCGCTGTGGGCGCAACCCTTAAGGAAGCCCGTGCAAAGGCATATGAAGCCACCAAATGGGTGGACTTTGAGAATAAATACATGAGAACGGACATCGGAAAAGCCATTGATGAGGCTTGAAGGTCGAAAGGAGAATGAACATGAGGAAATTAAGATCAATCATTACGATCGCAATGGCGGGGTCATTGCTTGCAGTCCTGTTTGCATTTCATAATCTTGCGGCTTTTGCGGATTCCAAGGCAACGGTTTCCGTTGAGAGCGCATACATCCGTGCTTCGGCAAGTACATCGGGGGATATCGTTGCAGGTGTAATGAAGAACGATACCCTTGAGATCATTGAAACCGTAACGGATTCGGCAGGAAACACATGGTATAAGGTATGGGTTGATTCAAAGACCACCGGTTATATCAGATCCGACCTTGTTACCACTTCGGGTGATGTTCCCAGTGCAACAAGCACGAGCACATCCACTGAAACATCAACTTCAACATCCACGTCAACGTCAACGTCGACCTCCACTTCCGTTTCAACGACTCCCGTGGATCCCACGCCCATCATCGGCCCCGATCTTGTTGAAGTTAACGAAGTGTCCGCAAAAACAACAGGCGATGTTCGTGTAAGAAAAGGTCCTTCAACCAACACGGCAGTGGTTGACAGCGTATCCAAGGGAACCGAAGTGACCGTAACCGCATATGAGGAAACTTCAGAAGGCGAGACCTGGTACTTCCTTACCTACGGCGCAAAGCAGGGGTACATCCGTTCAGATTACATCTCTCTTTCCGGGGAGCTTGTTATAAAGGGCGATGAGCCCACACCCGAAGTACCCGAGGAACAGGAAACTCCTGAACCCGAACCCGAGCCGGAACCCGAAGTTTACATGGATTATGAAGTAACCTACGACCTTGACGGAAACGGCGATACCGTATGGTATCTTAACGACTACACAGAGGGGACAAAGTACGATCTTAAAGAAGTTATAGAGGCTAAGAAGAAACTTGAGGAGACTCTCAAGGAAGATGCAAAGAAGCTTAAAAAGAAGCAGGCAGGCATTGTTGTTCTTACCATCGTGATCATCCTCTTACTTGCGGCAGGAGCTGCAGCCTATATCATGTTCCGTCGCTGGTACTACGGATATGATGAGACTGAGGAGCCC
>JAEEIN010000082.1 GCA_016281385.1 Lachnospiraceae bacterium
GCCGAAGCCGCAAGGTCACCGATCATAGCGCATGCGCCGCCGCAGGCTCCGATGATGGCAAGCATCCATTCAAGATTCGGGATATCCGTCACTACCCTTCCCATGATGAAATGTCCGTAAAGCCATGCAAGGAGCGCCGCTCCGAGAATACCTCCCACAGCGCCTTCAATGGACTTCTTGGGGCTTAATTTAGGAGTCATCTTGTGATTGCCTATTGTTTTTCCGAAAAGCATTCCCACACAGTATGCAAGGGTATCGCTTCCCCATGCGCTGATGTAGATGATCCATACGAGGTAAAAGCCGTTTTCAAGGCTTCTGGTAAGTCCCATGAAGGAAAGCATTATGGGCGCATACATAAAAGCGTAGACCGCTCCCGTAATATGCGAAACCTCGTATTTGGGAAATGAAAACACATAAACGCAAAGAAAACCGATGATACCGAGGATCGCAGCCATTACAAGAAACTGCGGGTCATTGGTAAATGCAAGCAGGCAATAGTAACCGCTTATGGCGATATAGCCCCAGATCATAAGGGCATTCTGTTTCTTATCAAAGAGCTTAAGTGCCCTTCCCATCTCAAAGTATGCGATGACGGAAAGAACAAGAAGCACCGCCGCAAGGGGTATCCCTCCGAAATAAACCAAAAGCCATGAAAGGATCAGAAGTCCGATCCCGCTAAGAAGTCTTGTGATGAACATTTATAAACTACTCCTCTTTGATATTTCCAAACTTACGGGTACGGGTTCCGTACTCCTCGCAGGCCTTCTCAAGGGCCTTTTTGTCAAAGTCCGGCCATGCGATGTCCGTAACATATATCTCCGAATATGATATCTGCCATAGAAGGAAATTGGAGATCCTCTTCTCATTGCAGGTGCGGATAAGAAGGTCGGGATCGGGATATCCTGCGGTATCAAGCCTTGAAGCGATGGTCTCTTCGGTAATGTCATGAGGCTCCATCTTTCCTTCTTTCACTTCTTCCGCTATCTTTCTTACGGCCCTGGTGATCTCGTCCCTTGAACCGTAGTTGATGGCTATGGTGAAATGAAGACCCGTGTTGTTCTTCGTGCCTTCCTCAAGCCTTTCTATGCTTTCCCTGATATCATCGGAAAGCCTTGATTTCTCACCGATGACACGGACGCACATGTTGTTCTTGGATGCTCTCTTAAGGGCGTTTACCATATAGTTTCGAAGAAGCTTCATAAGTGCTTCCACTTCTTCCGTGGGCCTTGACCAGTTCTCAGTGGAAAAGGCATAGACCGTCAGATATTCGATACCCATGTTCCATGCGTCTTCGCAGATGTCTTCAACCGCCTTCGCTCCCTGGATGTGCCCGTAGTTGCGGGGCATATTGTGAGCCTTTGCCCATCTTCCGTTTCCGTCAAGGATAATGGCAACATGCTTAGGTATGTTTCCCATGCTTCCTCCTAAAATAAAGGGCAGGACTGTGATCCATCCCGCCCGTTTTGTTTATACTGTTAAGATTTCCTTGGATTTAGCTTCGCAAGCCACGTCAACGTCCTTTACGAACTTGTCCGTGATCTTCTGAAGCTCTGCTTCAAGATCCTTGATCTCGTCTTCGGAGATCTCGGTCTTTGCAAGCTTCTTGAATGCGTCATTACCGTCACGTCTGATGTTTCTGACAGCAACCTTGCACTCCTCACCCTTCTTCTGAACTTCCTTTACAAGGTCCTTACGTCTTTCCTCGGTAAGTTCGGGGAAAACAAGCCTTATGACGGAACCATCATTTGAAGGTGTGATACCGATATCGGATGCAAGGATTGCCTTCTCGATATTCTTGATAAGTGATTTCTCCCAGGGTGCTATCTGAATGATGCGGGGTTCGGGAACAGTTACGTTTCCTACCTGCTGGATGGGAGTGGGGGTACCGTAGTAATCCACCTTAAGCTTATCCAGAATGTGGGGATTTGCACGTCCCGCACGGATCGTTGCAAGCTCCGACTCCATATAGTCATATGCTTTCTGCATCTTGTCGTTAAATTCTGAAATTCTCGCGTCCATATTGTTCTCCTTTATGCGGTTACTCTGGTTCCGTTAAATTTGCCGCTCATTGCCTTGACGATACTGTTCTCTTCGTTAAGGTCAAAAACAAGGAACGGAAGTCTGTTCTCAAGTGCGAGGGCGCTGGCTGAGGTATCAACCACCTTAAGTCCCATCTCAACCACCTTCTCAAGAGAGATCTCGTCGAATTTCTTCGCATTGGGATTTGTCTTGGGGTCGCTGTCATATACTCCGTCGATGGACTTTGCAAGAAGAACGCTCTCCGCCTCTATCTCAAGGGCTCTGAGTACGGTGCCCATATCCGTTGAGAAATAGGGATGTCCGGTTCCGCCCGCAAAGAAAACTATCTTTCCTGCGTTAAGTGCCTTGACCGCTTCTTCCTTGGAAAACTGCTTTGTAAAGGTTCCGCAGACGAAGGGGGTAAAGACCTCGGTCTCAAGTCCTTCCGTCTTAAAGATCTCCGATACATAGAGGCAGTTCATAACGGTGGCAAGCATTCCGATCTGATCGGCCTTTGCACGATCCATCTCTCCGCAGGTACGTCCCCGCCAGAAGTTTCCGCCGCCAATAACGATGGATATCTGGTTGCCCTTTACGATCTGCTTTATCTGAGCCGCAACCTTTCTGACTTCAGGTTCCGAAAAGCCGACTTTGTTGTCACCGGCGAGAGCCTCACCGCTTAACTTTAACAGAATACGCATATCATGCTCCTTATGTTAAATTTATTTGAATTTGTCGAAGAATGTTGTGGGGCTGACATCTGCGTAGCACTGTGAGCAGATACCTTCGATAACCGCACCGTTGTTGATCTGAACGGATTTGGACTTGATGTTACCCATTACGATTGCTGATGTATCAAGGATAACGGGACCCTTGACATCGATGTCACCCTTTACAGCGCCGGCGATAACTGCGCTTGTTGCGAAGATGTTACCGATGATGACGGTGCTCTGTCCGATCTTAACTGAGCCCTGGCTGTTGACTTCACCGGAGATCCTTGCGCTTTCAGCGTAGATCTCTGCTGCCTTTGAATCACCTTCAACCGCGCCTACGATGTTTAACTTTCCGTTTACGGAAATGTTACCCTTAACTTCACCGAGTACTTCCAAAGAACCAGTGGATGCGATATCACCCACAACGGACATGCCTTCCGTGATGACTGCGGTCTCGTCGGTTGCTTTGTTCTTCTTATCTTCGGGCTGTGAAGAAACGAAGGGCTTTGACTGGCTCTTGGTCTGATGTGCCTCGGGCTCGTCGCTTCCCGTGATGGAATCAAGAAGTTCGTTTAAGTCAAGCTTCTTGTCCGCTTCTTCTTTTTCGATTTCGATGACTTCTCCGGCAGGCTTCGTATCCTTGGTTTCTTCCTCGGGTACGATCTCATTCACTGCCTGGGAAAGATCTTCCTTAAGATCACTGAAAAATCCCATTGTTAAATTCCTCCGGTATTATTGTTTTTAATTATCATCCACCGATATATGCTGTATCGGATTGGTTTCTTTTGTTATGGGCAGGATCACCGTGTGGTCCATTGCCTGTATGTACTCGATTATCTCGGGAAGGGCCTGTACGGTAGTGGTCTTGGAGGCTGTGTCGTGGAAAAGGATCACCGCCTGATTGAAATCCGCCAGTTTCGACGTGGCATTGGCTACTATCCTGTCCTTTGAAAGGATGGGCGAATGGGCGTCCTGGGACGAAACGTTCCAGTCGTAATAAACAATGCCCTCGTCATTCAATATCTTACAGAACTCCTCCATGGGAATGGCGCTCACCTTGTTTGAGCTTCCCCCGGGAAACCTGTAAACATAGGCTTCAACACCGGTCACCA
>JAEEIN010000083.1 GCA_016281385.1 Lachnospiraceae bacterium
ATACATTTACTGTACAAACGATGCACAGCAGGCAGAATTTAGTCTTGGAAATGCAGACAACAGCTACGATAAAATTAATACACTCAATGTGTTTAGTTCTAAGGATCTGGTAAACTGGACTGACTGTGGAATTATCAAAGTTGCGGGGCCAACCGGAGCTGCTAAATGGGCACGTAATTCCTGGGCTCCTGCAATCTGTACAAAAAAGATTAACGGAAAGGACAAGTTCTTCCTTTACTTTGCAAACAGCGGAAACGGGATCGCTGTTCTTGAATCAGATACACCTTACGGACCTTTCACCGATCCCATCGGCAAGGCACTGATTTCAAGAGAGACACCTACCTGTGCATCCGTTGCATGGCTTTTCGATCCCGCGGTTTTGATGGACGGAGATGATGCTTATATCTACTTCGGCGGCGGAATCCCTTCACCCGATAAGGCCGACAACCCCGGAACCGCACGTGTTGCCAAGCTTGGCGCTGACATGATCAGTCTTGACGGAGATCCCGTTCCCATCGAGAACGTTCCTTACCTTTTTGAGGATTCCGGAATCAATAAGTTTGGCGATACATATTATTATTCCTATTGCTCCAACTTCAGCATGACCAAGGAAGCGGTTTCCGAGCTTAAGTTTGAGCAGGGCGAGATCGTTGTTATGAAGTCCGACAATCCCATGGGACCTTTCGAACTGGTTAAGGGCGTTTTAAAGAATCCCGGATATTTCTTCGGTGAGGGCGGAAACAACCACCACTGCATGTTTGAGTTTAACGGCGAGTGGTACATCACTTATCACGCACGTCTCCTGGAAAAAGAAATGGGCGTGTTAAAGGGATACAGAAGCACGAATATCGATAAGTTAAGCCTTGACGAGAACGGAGCTCCCAAGATCGCTCTGGGAACAAAGGAAGGCGTTAAGCAGGTTAAGGCCTTCGATCCTTTCGAGACCGTAAGTGCGGTAACTCTCGGAAACGCTTCGGGCATCGAGACCGTTCAGTACGGCGAATCCGCTGAGAAGTACGGTTCGGGACAGATGATCCTTACGGGTATTTCAGACGGTTCATGGACAGGCATCTACGGCGCTGACTTTAAGGACGGAGCTCACAAACTTACCGTATCTCTTCGCGGAGAAGGAAACGGAACCATAAATGTTTACCTTGATTCCCTCGGCGGAGATCCCATCTGCGTACTTGACGTAAATGCTCCCGGTGCTGAGTTCACCGAGATCACCGGAGCTCTTGACAAGGTACCCGAGGGTGAGCACAACCTCTTCTTTATCTTTACCGGAAGTGATTACGAGCTTCTTTCCTGGAAATTTGAAAAATAAAACCTATCGGTCACTGTTGTTTTTCTGAAAGGACGAACTATGGAAAGAGAACTGATTCGAGAGAGATTTAAGCATTTTACCGAACGTTATCTTGATAACGGCAAAAAGATGGACTCCTGGAACGAGCAGCTTCTTGGGCAGTTCCCGGAGGAAGCGTGGATAAGCATACTGACGGTCAGAGCGGCCTCCATCAGAGATATTTATGTGGAAAACGAGGCTATGATCGACGAACTTTACGCTGTCATCGATGAAAGCAGCCCGGAGGTAGTTGCAGAGCTTTTGCTTGAACTGGTCAGAAATCTGACAAAGAACGGAATGGACGATCAGACCCTCATAGCCAATCTTTGCGAGCGGGCCCTTTCTTATTATGACAATACCGCAGATTATGACAGCAGGATAATGCTTAATTCCATTCGGGGAAGTGCGCTTTCCGTTTTCTATCGTCTGATCCGTGATCCGGAAGGAGCGGAGAAGGCTTTGGAGGCATATCGCAGGATAATAGATCTGGGAGATCACTTTTGGGAACTGAAGGATCCTGATGCGAAGCGAGCCGTCCTTGATGCATATTTAAATCTCGTAACCTTTACGGCAAATTTCCATGACAGTGCCTTTGTTGAATGCTGCGGACTTTGTTTAAGGGCCATTGAATTTTCAAAGAGAGATGACGTTAACCGTGAAGCCGAGGCTGATCCCGGGTTTGCCAAGCTCCTTAAGAACACGATGAAGGAGATCTATTCGGAACTCATAGCCTGTACCGCGGTGATCTACGTTATTCCCGATAACGAGTTTGCACATTTAAACGATATATATTATCAGTATGTAAAGCCCCTGAGGGAAACGGGGGAGCTGGATCCCAGAACAGACATGATAGCCCGTCTTATATGGGATAAGCAGCCGGAAGAAGAATGGTTAAACGACTTTGCTTCCATGCTTGAAAACGGTGTTCCGTGGATCGATTACGGCTCGGCAGATCAGGAAGCAGAACTGGAAAAGTTCATCCCTTATCATCAGATGAGTACTCTTTTTCTTGAATATATCAAGTCATCTGATTTTCCGAGGGAGAGGAAAATGGAATACGCAAGGCGCGTATTCCCCGGTCTTGGCAAAATGATATGGGAGACACCTTATCCTTTCGCAACCGAGAAGATGAATACCTATTTCGTGGAATGGTTCCATGTTATCGAGCCCTTCCTTGAGACGGATGAAGAAAAGAGAGATTTCTTATCAAGACTCCTTATCATGAGACAGCCCGTCACATTCATTCATTGTCGAATGGTGGAGAAGGTCGTGGAACTCATGGGAAGTGAAGTTTTAAGCAAACGGCCGGAACTGTTCATAGGTATCTGCGGACTTGAGACAAAAGAAGATGTTATCGCAAACAAGAAGGTTATAATGAATTTCCTTCATCGCTGCAGCATAATCCACGATGTTGGTAAATGCTTCGTAACGGATATCGTCAACCGTCAGAGCAGAGCCCTTACGGACATAGAGTTCCAGCTTATCAAGCTTCATCCTTCCTTCGGAACAAAGATCGCCAAGGTGGCGGCTCTTGAGCCTTACGCAGATGTAATCCGCGGTCATCACAAGTTCTACAACGGACAGGGCGGTTATCCCGAGGACTACGACAACACGGTATCACCTTTACGTTTCGTAACTGACCTGGTTACCGTTGCCGATTCAATCGATGCAGCCACGGATGTTTTGGGACGTAACTACTCCCGCGGCAAAGACTTCACCAAGCTCTTTGAGGAACTGAAAGAGGGCGCAGGCACTCGCTACAATCCCGACGTGATCGACATCATTGCCAAAAGCCCGACACTTTTTGAGGCAATCCAAAGACTTACCGGCAAGGGCAGATATGCGGTTTATCGTGACTGCTACAAAGCGATTTTAAAGATCTGACAGATTCTTTGGGACATCCTTCGGGATGTCCTTTTTTTGTTCTTTTTGCATCTTACATACCAAATATTACAACTTACCGTGAAATCTGTTTTCAAAAGAAGGCAGATTTTTTATTGTGGGTACAGATAAAGCAACTGAGCGCGGTGAGCGCGGAAAGGAAGAGAAAATGAGTATTCTTGAGGTTAAAGGACTTACAAAAAGATACGGAGATTTCACGGCGGTGAACGGGATCTCCTTTGAAGCAAAGGCAGGTTCACTTCTTGGATTTCTGGGAGTTAACGGAGCGGGAAAGTCAACGACGATAAACATGCTTTCAACGATCCTTACTCCCGACGGAGGCGAAGCTTATGTCTGCGGATACAAGCTTGGAAAAGAGGACATGAACATACGAAGATCCATCGGAGTTGTTTATCAGTCAAATGTTCTTGATGAACTCTTAAGCGTAAAGGAAAATCTTCTGTTAAGGGCAAAGATCGCAGGGCTTGATGCAAAGGCAGCAGAGAAGAGGCTTTCGGAGCTTACGGATTGCCTGAAGCTTGAATCCATCTTAAAGAAGAGATACAAACTTCTTTCAGGGGGACAGAAGAGAAGATGCGAGATAGCAAACGCACTGATGCATTCACCGAAGATCCTGTTTCTGGATGAACCCACAACGGGTCTGGATCCCGCCACAAGAGTTGATGTATGGGAAACCGTAAGGCAGCTCAGGGAAAGAGAAGAAATGACGGTGTTCCTTACGACCCACTACATGGAAGAGGCAGCCACAGCCGACAAGATCATAATCATCGACAGAGGCGAGATAAAGGCGGAGGGAACTCCCTTCAGCTTAAAGGAAACCTTCGCAAAGGATAAATTAAGGCTCTATTTCGATAAAGAAAAGCTTGGTGAGATGCGTGTTCTTTTTACGGAAGAAAGGTTTACGGAAACGGCTTTCGGAGCACAGATCACGCTGGAGGATCCCTTTGAGGCACTTGACATAGCAGCTTCCCTTAAGGGAAAGATAGACGGATTTGAAGTGATACAGGGCAATATGGACGATGTTTTCCTGAATGTAACCGGAAAGGAGAATGAAAGGGTATGAAAGAGTTTTGGGCATTAAACGCAAGAAACGTAAAGATATATTTTAAGGACAGGTCGGCGGTGTTCTTTTCGCTTCTGTCGATGTTCATAGTAATAATGCTGATGGTTTTCTTTTTGGGAGATGTGAGCAATGACGCGATCTTAAGCGTTTTTAAGGAACTCCCAGGCAGGGACCTTGACAAGGATGCGGAAAATGTAAGCAGAATGGTTTATCTCTGGACAGTTGCCGGTATCATCACCATCAACGCAGCCAGCGTAACACATGCGTTCTTTGCAAACATGATCAGGGACAGAAACGAGAACAGGCTCAATTCCATTCTTGTTATGCCCATAAAAAGAAACGTGATCGTATCTGCATATGTTTTCGGAGCATGGTTCGTAAGCGTGATCATGGGAACCATCACTCTGGCAGTTACGGAAGGCATCGGGATCGCAAAGGGACTTGGCGCGTTTTCTTTTTCCGAACACATGAAGATCATGGGACTTATCTGCGTCAACTCCTTTGTATACGCGGCGATCATTTTCTTCATTGCATCCATCGTTAAGAGCGAGAACGCCTGGGGCGGCATCGGTATCGTGCTCGGAACCTTATCCGGATTTCTCGGCGGTATCTACCTTTCCATCGGAAGCCTCGCAGAAGGCGTTGTGAAGGTCATCAAGTGCTTCCCCTTCATTTACGGCACTTCCGTATTCCGCGAGGTCATGCTTGAAGGCGTTGAAAACGAGCTGTTTGAGGGTATTCCCGAGGCTGTCAGAGAAACGGTGGATCTTGAAATGGGAATGAAGATGACACTTTTCGAAAAAGAATTGTCCGCAGGCGGCAAAGTGGGTATACTTATCATTGTGGGAGTGGTGTTCATGCTTCTTTCCACACTCTACCTTACTTACAGCAAAAAGAAAGACAGATGATAAATGAAGATAACCATTCTTGAGCCCGGGCCCGGCGAAGAGGACGAACTGATCGTAAAGATAAAGGATCTGGACGAGGACACCCTTAAGTTAATACGAAGGATAAAGGACGGCGACAATAAGGACAGCATCGCGGTTTTCAAAGACGACAATATCGTGATGCTGCCTCTTAAGGAGATCTTTTATTTCGATTCCGTCGACAACCGGGTGTTTGCGTATACCAAGGATCGGACATATGAAGTGAAGCGCAAGCTCTTCGAACTGGAAGAAGAATACGAGCGGACATCCTTCCTGCGGATCTCAAAAAATGCCATAGTGAACATCAGGCAGATCGAAAGGCTGGTTCCGGAGTTTAACGGCCGCTACGAGGCAAGGCTTAAAAACGGAGAGAGCATCATGATCTCCAGAGGATATGTGCCCATGCTAAAGCGCAAACTCGGAGTGGGAAAGTAGGTGTGAGATGAAAGAATTTATAAAGAAGTTCCTTACTTTTTTTCTTATCATAAATACGGGAATAACCATTATATTCGCAATCTTTGCGGGAAATGCCGGAAGCATTGACGTGGTGTCGCTTTGGCGGATCATGCTTATCGCGGCCCTTACCGCACTGGTGACTGCAGTCGTATTCTCGATAGAACCGAAGAAGCATCTGACGGTGCCTATGATCGTGCTGATCTTTTTCTGCCACTTCTTTGTTTTAAGCCTGATAGTATATGTGGGCGGAACATGGTTTGGCTGGTTTGAAAGGTCCTTAAGCGGGCTGCTTTCGGTGATACTGAGCGTGGGCTTTGTGTATATTTTTACTACGGTGGCAACCGTTATTCTGACTCATAAGGAAACAAATGAGTTGAATGAAGCTCTTAAGGATTATAAAGAAGAGTAATGGCGGTTTACATAAGTAAAGAATAATATGTAGCGGGGTGGTTAACATAATATGAAGAAGAGGATCCTTGAGTACACAAAAAGAATTGATTCATGTTTAAGCGGGGAAACCGAAGTCTCTGACTGGAAGGCTCTTTTGGAGGAGCATCTGGTGCAGATCGGTTTCTTTCAGCATGAAAGGCTCATTCACCTTCTGGTGACTCTTGTCTTCGGGATCCTTACCGTTGCAACGGTCATTGTGGTGGCCCTGACGGGCTATATCAAACTTCTGGTGTTGGCGGGAGGATTGCTCATTCTTCTTATTCCCTACATCATGCATTATTATCTTCTGGAGAATGAAGTGCAGAAGATGTACGGGCAGTATGACGAGATATTGAAGAAACTGTAATGTATTAGGGTTGGGGCTTTTTTACAAACAGCTTTCCGGTGCGGAGACAGATCTTGTCAAAGAGGTACTTGATCCCCAGCGGGCCGAGTATTCCGACCAGTACATAAATTAATTTAATGTTATTGTTTATCTCCCAGTAGTACCATTCCGATTCCCTGAAGAAGTCGGCGTCAAAATAGAGAAGGCTTACAAGGTGATCGTTAACTATGAGCAGGATGCAGTTAAGAATATTGAAGAACAAAATGTGCATGCCCATTATCCAGAAGGTGTTACAGGACATGAAATTAACAAAACGGCTTTCAAACAGCGGCTTTCCGAGAAGATCCACGATCGTCAGCCAGAACAGAATGCCGATAACGGACGAAACAAGCGGTGTAATGACAAAAGGACTTGTAAAGCCTGCAAGCTCGTCAAGGGAATCAAAAGCTACATCGTACGGCGTGGGAAGATATATGGTCCGTGTCATGTTTATTGCAAGAAGTATGACCAGCAACAGAAGTTTTCCGCTGCCTGAGAGTTTTTCGTGTTGTTTTTCAAGATGATCCCTGTATATGATGCCAAACTCTATGAAGGGAAGGAAGAACAAAATCTTAAGCGGTAATAAGAACGGATGCAATGCTTCCGGATCTGTTGTTTTTGCAAGGTAAACGGTTAAGGTGCTTAATATGCAGAACAAGGCGAAAAAGATGTAACTGTTCCAGATCTTGAAAAGCAGTTTTTTGATCACCGCATAAAAGACCAGCAGTGAAAACAGCGATATTACAAACCACATGGGCGCGACGATGGGCGCGAAGGTACCTACGGTCACTATCCGTTCGAGGGAGTAGCTAAGGTACCCTGACGGGATCGGCTGCAATTCGCCGGCCTTAAAGAGGTTTAGCAGCTGTTGCATTAGAAAAACAAACAAAGAAATCCCGGCGTAGGGCAGAAGAAGCGTACGGATCTTCTTTAATATGTAAGTATGAAGCTTTGTCGAAGCGTCCACCTTATTGAAATACCCCGATATAAAAACAAACATGGGCATAAAAAAGGAATTGTACGGAAGGAAATCTCCGAAAAGATTGAAAGCTGTAAAGGTGTGATGATCCACCACCATGAAAATGCCTATTGCAGATAAAAGCATGAATTTCTTGTTTGATTTACTGCGTGATCCGGCCATTGTTGTTTACCCATTTGTTTTATGCCCGAAAATCGAAAATCCCCGGCATTGTGGTGGAAGGTGTAGCGTCAGGCGTGTAGAGATTTGAATTGCTTGAAGCGTTTTTTGAGATCTCGCCTGCCTTGTCCGCCGTCTGTGATCCATAGGTAACGGCTCCCCGGAACAGGGACTTAACGGTTCCCATGTCAGCTTTCTTAAACTTATCCTCGTCAACGGAAAGCTTTCCGTCTTCCGCAACGCTTACGCCGGCTTTGGCAAGAGTTTTCTTCATAACGTCCGTCATGGATTTCATGTTCTTAACACTAGAAGAGATGTTCTTGGAGCTTACCTTTGATGTTGCATCAAGGGTCTTGTTGTAGTTATTTGCAAAGTCCTTGACTGCGCCCATGATCTTTTCGGTATCGTATGCGCCGTCGGTCTTCTTGAAAAGTTCTTCCTTATTAAGTGCCTCTGCAGAAGTCTTTAAAGCATCCGCGTTCTTTTTTACTTCCGAAAGAGCTGTGGTGTCCTTTTTGGAAGCTGTATTTGCTTTGGAAGCGGCTTTGGTATCTGCAGTTTCTTTTGCCGCATTTTTTTCTTCCGCATAATGGGCCTTTAAAAGCTTCTTGTAACTTCCGCTCTTGATAGCCGCATAATCCGTGAAGTTAACGGAATTGAAAAGCGAGTTGCCTGTATTCATGCTTCCGAAAAGGGAAGATATATTTGAATTCATGTTTTTCATGATCAAACCCTCCTTAGGTACTATATAGTATAGCACCAAAACTGTTACAGGTATATTAACAATCTTTTTGTCATTGTTTCGCGAATCTTTTTAAAACAGTAACTTTAAGTTACTATTTTTGCCCGCTGTATAGTGATAGAATCTGTAAATGTAAAAAGAAAACTATGTTAAAAAGAGGTGAAATGGTATGGAAAACAGCAATA
>JAEEIN010000084.1 GCA_016281385.1 Lachnospiraceae bacterium
AAATGTTTCACATGGCGGAAATTTCGTTATTACGGCTGAGAATCCCGAAGGCCCCTGGAGCGAGCCTCATTATATCGAGGGAGCTGACGGAATCGATCCCAGCCTTTTCTTTGATGATGACGGGAAGTGTTATTATTGCGGAACCCACGACAATGTAAACGGTCCCAGATTCTTCGGTGACAACACCATCTATATTCAGGAATTCGATTACAGGAACTTTAAACTCGTTGGAGAGAGATGCGAGGCATGGAGCGGAGCCCTTAAGGACTGTGCATGGCCGGAAGGTCCCCACATCTACCACATCGGCGAGTATTATTACATCATTCATGCCGAAGGCGGTACAGGTCCCGAGCACGCTATCTGCGTAGCAAGAAGCAAGAATATCTTCGGACCTTACGAAGGCAACAAGAAGAACCCCATCTTTACCCACAGATTTCTGGGAAAGATGTATCCCATTCAGTATGTGGGACATGCGGATCTTACTCAGACCGTTAACGGCGATTACTACATGGTAATGCTTGCGGTACGTCCCACAAAGGGATTTACCACCATGGGACGCGAGACCTTCCTTGCGAGAGTATTGTTCGAGGAGGACTGGCCCATCGTCAATCCCGGTCTCGGTGTTCTTTCTGCAGAGCTTAACATCAAGCTTGACGAATTCGTACCCGAGTGCCCTGTAACAAGCCTTCCCAACGTAACAAAGAGATATAACTTTGCAAAGATGAAGGAGTTCGGACCCGAGTTCATGACACTCAGAAAGCCCTTCACCGATGAAGCGCAGTTTACGGAAAAGGGATTGCTCCTTAAGTGCGGAACGGACAACCTTTCCGAATTAAAGACACCTTCCTATGTCTGCTTAAGACAGGATACAAAGCTTTTCGAAGCAAGATGCGTTCTTTATACGGATAACCTTATGATGGGAACCAGAGCGGGCTTATGCCTTATGCAGAGCAGCGACTATCATTTAAGATTCGAGGTTTCGGAGAACAGAGGACGTGTTGTTCTTGTGAGAAAGGGAGTTCCGGAGCTTCTTTGCGAAGATGTATTGAATGAAAGCCCCGCCACCCTTATAATGAAAGTTGCGGGCACAAAGGCTTCCATGTATTCTCTTGGAGACAAGGGAATGGTACCCTTCGTAAGGGATCTTGACATTTCCGATCTTTCAACGGAGGTAGCCGGCGGATTTGTTGGATGTACAGTTGGTATATTCGCAACCGACGGAGAGGAGAGGGAGACACCCGTATATGCCCAATTCAAGTCATTCTCCTACGAGAGGATCGACCTTCCCAAGGAAGAAGAATAAGGCATAAATAATCTTTTTGGAGGAATGAAATGTTACCAGTCAGATTCCATTTACCGGGACTTCGGTATAACTATCCGCTTAATATGTTCTGGGTCAGCCTGCTTGAGACTCATCCCGAGTTTTTCAGAGAGGGCGTTGAGATCGGATCCTTCTTCGGATGCTTCCCCACCGCACTCTGGAACGGCGGAAGGCTTACACCCCCTTACGATCAGTGTGATTCCAAATTCGTCACATCGGTCATCAAAAACATCAATGACAAGGGTATCCCCGTAAGATACACCTTTACAAACCCGCTCCTTAACGAGCACGATACAGCGGATCCCTTCTGTAACTTCTGTATGGAAGCCGCAAACAACGGAATGAACGAAGTAATGATATTCTCACCCATTCTTGAGAAGTATTTAAGGGAGAAGTATCCCAACTTCGCATACAACAGTTCCACCTGTAAGGAGATCAAGGATGTGGACGAGTTAAACGCCGAGATCGACAAGCCTTACAAGTATGTTGTTCTTGATTACAACTTAAACAACAGATGGGACCTTCTTGACAAGGTTGAACACAAGGAGAAACTTGAGGTTCTTGTAAACACTCTGTGTGAGCCCGGCTGTAAGAGAAGAGGCGAGCATTACAGACAGATCGCAAAGGATCAGAAGACGGTTCTTTTAAACAGGACCCTTCCTCCGGACAAGCAGATCCCCATCCCTCACTGGCATTGTGAGTACGGTGAGTACAACTGTGTACACACCATTCAGGATTATCCGACATTCATTTCCCCCGACGATATCTGGAACAAGTACGTTCCCGCGGGAATCAACAACTTCAAGATCGAAGGAAGAACGGCAAATCTGTTCTCACTTATCGACACCTACTGCTTCTTTATGTTAAAGCCCGAGAAGGCAGGTGAGGCAAGGCTTCTTCTTTTAAGAAATCTTGAGAAGCAGAAGATCATCGTTGTCAACAAGCCCCGTCCCGCTCAGTGGCCGTAAGGGCTTAAGAGGGGGTCAAATATGGCAAAAGAAGTATATTGGCATCTGCCCGGGATAACGGTCAACTTCTATTTAAACCAGGTCATCATCAAGATGATGCGTGACCATCCCGAGTTATTTAAAGACGGATACAGGATCGGCAGTGTCTACGGAACCTTCCCCGGCGCCATCTGGAACGGCGGAAGGGCGGTCATAGGCATCACCGCAAAGAACGAGATGGAAGCCATCGTAAAGACCTACAACGCTTTCGATGTTCCGGTTCGTTTTACCTGGACCAATTCTCTCATTGAGGAGAAGCACTTAAACGACACCTACTGCAATCTCATTATGGAGATCGCAGACAATGGCTTCAATCAGGTGCTCTGCAACCGTCCCGTCCTTGAGGACTATTTAAGAGAGAAGTATCCGCATTTCAAATACCTTTCATCAACGACGAAAAGGATCGTAGACACTAAGGCCCTTGAGGAGGAACTTAAGAAGGATTATTTCCTTGTGGTCCTTGACTACGACCTTAACCACGATAAGGAAGCCCTTGAGGCTGTAAAGCCCTATGCCGACAGGATAGAGATCCTGGTGGACGAGGTGTGCTTCCCCCATTGTCCCAAGCGTGTGGATCATTATAAGGACGAGTCACTTATGCAGCTTAATTTCGAGCGCGCTAAGCCCTATGACTGTCCCAACCGTAAAAAGAAGCCGTCTTTTGACGAATGCAAAAAACGGCCTCACTTTATCGGTAATGATGAACTGCCTTCCTATATAGAAGACGGTTTTGTGAATTTCAAGATCGTGGGCCGCGGCCTTCCCCTTGACATGGTGGTCGATTCATATGTCTACTACCTTGCCAAAGATGAAGAACGCGAACACGTGAAAGAGAAGATCTTTACCACATTGAATAAGATCATGGGCAAATGATATCAGTCATGTTTTTTGATATCTTTCTTCTCGCGAAGCTTCTGTGTAAGTAAGCTTCCGCAAAGAACCAGCAATGCAACGATCACGCAGGTGGCTATGATACCGCCGGTGGTACGCTTTTTGGCAGGCTCTTCAGAAACGGCTTCGGTTTCCGGAGCCGTTTCTTTTTGCTCTTCGGAAACTGTGGTTTCTGTTTCAACAGGTGCTGCTTCCTCGGTGGAGACTTCGGTCACTTCCTCAGTAACTTCCTCGGCAGAAGCTGCTTCTTTTTCTGCTTTTTCTTTTTCCTTGAATGCTTTCTGCATATCGGTTATATGGTCG
>JAEEIN010000085.1 GCA_016281385.1 Lachnospiraceae bacterium
GAATTTCTTTGCCATACAGGTATATATCGTCTGTGCAAACAAAGCGTTCAATGCTACCACCTTTAAGAAGGTTGATTTGCCGGAAGCGTTAGATCCTGTAATAAGAACACCGTGATCTGCGGTGATGGAGTTCTTGACGGGATCTGTGATAAGGGGATGGAATCCTTCTTCCATGATAAGTTCCGCAGATTCCCCGGGAATGCACCATTCATCAAGGGAAGCCCTGAAATAGGCGATGCTTACATAACTTTCGATCCTTCCCAGGCGCTTAAACAGTTCCTCAAAAGTTTCCGTGTTCTTCTTAAGGGAGCTTAACATCCTGTAAAAATAGATGATGTCGATGTGAAACAGCATCTTCACATAATCAAGGAAAAGCTCAAGAGGATTGCCTGATCCTATGGCTGTGTTTTTGTTGACCACAAGCCCTGCGTGTCTGGTAAAGCTCTTTAATCTGTCAGCACATTCATCGATCTTGTCAAATTCGTCCTTAAGGATATCGATCTTTAAGCCCGTGATATTTTTTGCGTTAAGGATAAAACGGTTTATATAGCCGAAAGAAACGATATAGGATTCGATCTTTCCGTGTTCGGAATAGTAGGTGATGATATTGAAACTCATAACAAATATCAGCATCAGAATTCCCAGGGTAGCATTAAAAAATACTGCTCCGATGGATGCAAAAATAAGAATGATGGCCAAAATATCCCTGAAAATTCCGGCCTGCTCAACTTCACTTAAAAGGTCGATGCATTCAAAGAAGCCGACCTTGATCTTTCCGATCATTGCAAAATGGCTTCTGACGGTAACACGGTCCTCTTCATTGTTTTCGAAATAAGAAACCTTGTTTCCAAGATCTTTGAGCAATTCTCTGTCGGTTACGGGATTTCTTAACAAGCTGTACAAAGATGAAGCACCAAGAGAACTCTTGCAGTAATTCATCCTTACAAAGATGTCGTCAAGTTCCAGATCCCCCGCCGTTATGTCGTCAATAGAATGCCGGTTTTTGAATCTTTCAAAGAGACTCTTGATATTCTCAAGTTCTCCTGTCTCATACTTCATTTCCGGCCAATTGCCGTATTCCCTGCGCATGGCGGCAATGACCTTTTTGTTCCTGCGCTTGTCGTCCATAACACCCTTTATAAAAAGAACAAGGGCGATACCCGCGAAAGTTAACCCAACTATTACATATTCCATACTCTCTTACAAATTGTCCGGCCCGAAACTCTCGGGCAGAAGTTCCTCCAATGTATATTCTTTGTATTCATCTTCGCTTGCGGCAACTATGACCTTAAAGGCTGTCGGATCCGTAAATTCACGCATAACCTGTCTGCAGATACCGCAGGGGAATGCATAGCCGATCTTTGAACCGTCACTGTAACCGCCGACGATGGCGATAGCGGCAAAGCTTCTTTCACCCTCGCTTACGGCCTTAAAGAATGCCGTCCTCTCGGCACAGTTTGTGGCACCATAAGAAGAATTCTCGATATTGCAGCCCCTGTAGACCCTGCCGTCTTTGGTAAGAAGTGCAGCCCCAACGTTGAATTTTGAATAAGGTGTATAGGCATTTTTTCTTGCCTCAAAAGCTTCCCTGATCAGTTCCTTTACGTCCATAATGACCTCCTTTATACGAAAATGGAGACGGCCAAAGCCGTCTCCAACATTATAAACGAAAACTTATTTAACAACAATCTTTCTGAAGTTTTTCTTTCCGCGTCTGATGATAAACTCTTCTTTATTGATGTCATCCTTTGTGAATGCAGCCTTAACGTCGGAAACCTTGTTCTCGTTAACGAAAACACCGCCCTGTTCTATGGCGCGACGTCCCTCGCTTCTTGTAGGAACAAGTCCGGCCTTAACAAGAATACCGATTGCATCGATCCTGCCTTCAAGGAAGTCCTCATCCGTAAGTTCCGTTGCAGGGATGTTCTCGGTGCTTCCGCCTGCGAAAAGTCCCTTCGCTGCATCAAGAGCCTTCTTTGCTTCATCTTCACCGTGGATCATCTTGGTAAGTTCGAATGCAAGGATCTCTTTAGCTTTGTTGAGTTCAGCACCTTCCCAGCTTTCCATCTTCTCGATCTCTTCGATATCGATGAATGTAAGAAGCTTTAAGCACTTGATGACATCCGCATCGTCCACGTTTCTCCAGTACTGGAAGAACTCATACGGTGATGTCTTCTTTGCATCAAGCCATACGGCACCTTTCTGAGTCTTACCCATCTTCTTGCCTTCTGAGTTAAGAAGTAAAGTGATGGTCATGGCGTAAGCATCTTTACCGAGCTTCTTTCTGATGAGTTCGGTACCGCCCAGCATGTTGCTCCACTGATCGTCTCCGCCGAACTGCATGTTACAGCCGTATCTCTGGAAAAGCTCAAGGAAGTCGTAACTCTGCATGAGCATGTAGTTAAACTCAAGGAAGGAAAGGCCTTTTTCCATACGCTGCTTGTAGCACTCGGCTCTGAGCATGTTGTTAACAGAAAAATGCGGTCCGATCTCTCTTAAAAAATCGATGTAGTTAAGGTCAAGAAGCCATTCCGCATTGTTTACCATCAAGGCTTTTCCGTCGGAAAAGTCGATGAACTTGCTCATCTGCTCCTTAAAGCATTCGATATTGTGCTGAATGGTTTCCTTGGTCATCATGGTACGCATATCGGATCTTCCCGTGGGATCTCCGATCATTCCGGTACCGCCGCCCAGCAAGGCAATGGGCCTGTTTCCTGCCTGCTGCAGTCTCTTCATAAGGCAAAGAGCCATAAAATGGCCTACATGAAGACTGTCTGCCGTGGGATCAAAGCCGATATAGAAGGTTGCCTTACCGTTGTTGATGAGTTCTTTTATCTCCTCTTCATCAGTAAGCTGGGCTAAAAGACCTCTGCGTTTCAATTCTTCAAAAATGGTCATTTCTTTGGTCCTCTCTTTATCGTAAAATTACAATAAAGATAATCTACCATTATGGATTGTGAATGTCAACTAAACTCATGGTTTCATTTAAGAGCTGTTTAACCGTATGGAAATCAAACATCTCGTAGGCTTTTTTGATGGCCGAGATCTTTTGGTTCATCACTTTGCCAAAGTTTCTTCCCCCATAATCCTCTATAAGACTGTCACATTCCTTTAGGTTCATCTTATCGATATGATCCTTAAGTTCAGCAATCATTTCAAAAGTCATGGTTTCTTCTTCCACATCATTTCGTGCATCGGAGGCTGTCTCTTCTTTATACTCAAACTTGTTCTTTGAAAGCAGATACTCCTTTACATCTCCCAGGATCTTCTTAAAGGCTTCAACGTAAGCTTCGTATTTATCATTTATCTTACTGATGTCATTTGCCTTGCCCGCAAACTCAAGCTCCTTAAACATCTCGGAAACCGTCATGGCGCCTATGCTGGCACTTGAGGATTTGATACCGTGAACATTTGTTGTGAACAGGGATATATCTCCGGCTTCCAAAAGATTTGGCAGATCCTTTAACTTTCTCATACCCTCACTGTAATAGGTATTAAGGATGGCACAATAAGAATCCTCGTTAAATCCTATATTTGCGATACCCTTTGCAGTCATAAGAACGTTTTCTTCCTTGGTAAGGTCTTTGACTGCATCTGTGGTTTTCTTTTCCTCCTTCTTCCTGATGATCAGAGCCTCGGGAGGAAGGAATTCCTTAAGGATGGTCAGAAGATACTTCTGCTTGATGGGCTTTGCAAGATACTCCTGGAAGCCTTCATCCAGAAGTTCATCACGCATATTGTTTCCTGTGGTTGCGGTAAGAGCCACAACAGGTACATCCTTTACATTGGGGTTTTCCGATGCTCTGATCCTCTGAAGGGCTTCTTTTCCGCTCATTTCCGGCATTATAAGATCCATAAGAACAAGGTGATAGCTGTTGTATTCCATTTTCTTTAAGCATTCTTCGCCGGATTTGGCAACGTCGATATTGATCTTGTAATGCTTGAATATACCCATGGCAACCTTAAGGTTAACGTTGTTATCGTCCACAACAAGAATGCGTGCCCTGCTTCCGTCATATGTCTCGGAATCCGATTTGATGATGTAGTTTTCTTCTTTCCACTTTCCGTTAAGTACCTCGGCGATACTGATACAGGTGACGGGATGGCGGACTATCTTACACTTGTTGAAGTCTCCGTAAGCCTGATTAAAGCCGCAGATAACGTAAGTATCCTCTTCTATACTGTATTTCGTAAGGATATTGGAAACCGACGAATACAGTTGTGAAGGCAGGAATATGTAGTCATATTTCTTGCCCTGAATGGCCTTGTCAAAGGAAAAATAAGAATTCACATAATCCGGACGGACACTGAAGCCTTCCATGATGGATTTCCATACACCCAGCTCGCGTTCGTCGGTAACATAGATCAGTACATTTTTCAGTTCTTTGGATTCAAGGGTGATCATCGGTGAAGGATCCACCACATCGCAGACAAAGGAAAACTTGGATTCAAGACCGATGCCCTCGATACTAAAGATCTCAAGATTTCCGCCCATCATCTTAAGAAGTTCACGACAGATTGAGAACTTAAGACTGATTCCCTTAAGGTTTGAACTCTGCTTTGAATCGTATGTATCGTACGCACCGTACACAGCGTCAAGATCGGCCTGGGACAGACCCATGCCCGTATCGGCAACATAACCGTAGATGCATACCTTTTTGCCATCTTCTACGGGCTTTGAATCAAGGCTTATCATTATACGTCCGTTTTCGGTGAGCTGAAGGGATATGAAGATAAGTCTTGTTATTATGTTTCTGATGTTCAGATCGTCGCCATTCAGAACTTTGGGAATGTTGTGATCGATATGGATGCGCATCTTAAGATTCTTGTCCTGAATATGAAGGGCAACGGAATCAAGCAGTTTTCTGATAAGATTCTCAATTTCAAAATCGACGGTGATAAGGCTCATCTTCTGGGAATCAAGCTTTGAATACAGAAGAACGTTATCGATTATATCCAGAAGATCGTAGGCCGCATCTTTGATGATGGTTACTTCCTGTCTTGTTGCATCATCCATGTCATCTTTTAGGATCAGTTCGGAAAGACCGATGATGGAGTTCATGGGAGTTCTGATCTCATGGGACATATTTGCAAGGAATCTTGACTTTGCAAGGCCTGCGTTGTTTTCCGATTCACGGCTCTTTTCTATAGCCTGTCTTACACGGTTTAAATTTCTCTCCTGTAAAGCGATTATCAGGATAATACCTATGGAAACAAAGATAAATGCCGAAACCATACCGAGGAAGAATCTTGTAGGATCAACAACAGGCCTGGGAGGGGGATTCCAGATATAGTGAGTTACATACAAAAGGGTATGCCAGTAAAAGATAGCCAAAGCCAGCAGCCAGTATTTCTTAAGATCCAGCATAAAGAAAATACTTATGAAAATTGCCGCAAACCATATGGGAGCCTGCCCGAGTTCAATGCGCCCGAAGGCCATATACTCCGGTAAAAAATACAGGTTTAAATAAACCAAAAGAATGATGCTCCACATCTCATGCTTCGGCTTTTTATAATATCCGAAAAGGATCAGAACGCTGACAAGGCATGTAACCAGTACAGCGATATAAATCTGCAGTTCGATGGGATAGAAAAATGTATAGACTATCCCCATGATAAAGGAAATAATAAAGATCATGGCGCAGAAAAGGACAAAGGCATCCCTGCCCAGATTAAAACCGTTAATGCTCTTATACAGTTCTTTTAAACTGAACTTCTTTATCATCGGATTCCTTTCGTAACTCAGATCTTAAACCTGATCAGTTCGCCGGGAAGGTACTCAAGAAGAACCTTTTCGATCTTTTCAAATTCTATGGGCTTTGCCATATATTCGTTAAAGCCTTCGCTTAAGAACATATCCCGCGCACCGCTGACCGCATTTGCCGTAAGGGCCACAACGGGAACATTGGCTATCTTCTTATCCCCGATCTTTCTTATGGCCTTCAGGGTATCTATACCATCCATATCAGGCATCATATAGTCAAGGAAGATCATATCCACCTTTTCCTGTTCCAGGCAGATGAGACCTTCTTTTCCGGATGCGGCCTTGATGACATTTGCTTCATATTTTTTGAATATGTTTTCTGCCACATCCAGATTTACCAGATTGTCATCAATAACAAGTATATTTGCATCGGGTATGGTAAAGGAGCCCTCGTAAAGCTGCTTTCTTACCATGAAGTTTGAATTGTGATTAAGCATATCCGAAAGGTTCAGACAGCTCACCGGCTTTGTGAGAACACACTCTATGGGCTCGCCGGAATAAGAATAGTTTACTGAGCTGATAACAACGATCTTACTCCATTCAACACCGGATTCATTGATATCCTTTTTAAGTCTTTCGTAGCTGTCGGATGAAAGGATGTAAAAATCATGTTTTCCCGATGCACAATAGGTTATAAAATCCCCCGGACTCTTTGTCTGGATATTCTCAACATCCATTCTGTCAAGGATATCTCCCACTCTCTTAAGTTCGGGATCGTTCTCAATAAGATAAACAACACTGTGTCCCCCTGTTTTTACAAAACCGCAGTAGCCCTCCGTATAAGGGGATTTAAGTTTCTGTGCTATGTCAAAATAGAATACGGATCCTTCACCGTAGGTACTTTCAACCCTGATATTTCCTTCCATTGCCATACACATTTTCTTACAAAGGGCAAGTCCCAGACCGTTTCCTTCGATGGCATGGTCGGTGTCGCTGCTTCCTGAGCGGGCATAGGGTTCAAAGATCTTCTCAAGCATATCTTCCCTGATCCCGATACCCGTATCTTCCACCTCAACGTGAAGAACAACATAATTCGGTCCGTCATAATTGAAGTTTACTCTGAAGGACACATAGCCTTCCTTGGTATATTTGATGGCGTTGGAAAGCATGTTAACAAGAATCTGTCTTATCTTACCGGAGTCACCCGTAAGGAATTTAGGAAGATCGGGGTTAATGTCTACAAGGAAATTAACATTGGAATCAAGAAGCCTTACGCTCATTAAGTTGATTACATCGTTTAGCATGATGGCGATATCATACTTCTCCTCCACTATATTGAAGGAATCGATATCGATGCGTGAAAAATCCAAAAGATCCGAAGTGATGGACAAAAGTGCATGGCTGGAATTTGAGATATTAAAGGCATTTTCCTTAATATGATTTGAAACATCGGATTCAAGCAAAACATCTGTGGTTCCGATTATGGCATTAAGAGGTGTTCTTATTTCGTGGGAAACGTTTACAAGGAACATATCCTTTGCAACGGATACTCTTTCCGCCTGTTTTCCGGCATTTTCACGGGCAAGGATCTCCATTTTTACAAGGTAATTCCTGTAAATGATGAGACTTCCGCAAAGAATACCTACGGAAAGGACCGCAAATTCTATCCTGAGATACTCGGATACGGAAATATCGCGATAATACATATCATAAGGTCTTCTGACCAGAAATGCGTAATACATGGTGAAAATATCGATGACAAACTGAACGATGGTATAAACCAGCCTGGTCTTTCCTTTGAGCAGAACAAGACCGAAGGTTATGCCAACAAGAAAATAGACGGGAACCTCCGCATTATTGACTTCCGAAGCCACCAGGCACAAAGGATAACCGATACAGTTGGTAAGTATCAGCTCAATAAGTGTGAGCATCGACGTTTTTTCGGGAAATCTCTGAGAAAACAAAAACAAAACGATATAGATAAGAAAAACCAGTGTGCAATAGATTATTATCACCGATTGGATCTTTACCAAAATGCCCAGAAGGGCAAAGAACAACGCGAAAACAGCACTCATAAAGGATGCCAGATTGAACATCCTTACATTTTCCGGTATTGAGCCGTTAAAGTACTTTTCGATAAATTTCCGCATTATTCCCCTTTATTTATTACGGATTTAAGCTGGCGATCTCATTTGAACAGGATAAGAAAACGTCAACAAGTTTCTGATCGAACATTGTAAACTTAAGGAATTTGATCTTCATCAATGCTTCCGAATGGGTAAGCTGTTTACCATACTTATTTGAATATCTTAGATTGTCATAATAATCAACAATTGAAAGGATCCTTGCTTCCATGGGGATCTTTTCTCCCGCCAGTTTTTCGGGATAGCCCGAACCGTCCCAGTTTTCATGATGATATTTGCACATGTTAAGAGCATAGGTCATGAAGTTTGAGTTGTTGCTTGCAAGCTGAGTGATCTGGGAAATGATCTCCGCTCCCAGAGCTGTATGAATCTTTGCAGCTTCTATCTCAAAGGGCTTTGTTTTTGATGAGGGATTTTCCGAAGCCTCGATATAGTTATCCTTAACGCAAAGCTTGCCTAAATCGTGGATCTTTGCAGCAAAACTTATGGTGGCACAGTCATCAGCGGAATAAGAAACCGTTTCCTGACGAACAAGCGCACTTAAGAAGACGTCCATGTCCTTTTCGATCCTCTTTGCATGTAGACCTGCTCTGACGTCTTTCTTTTCCATCATTGTCACAAACATTTCCACAACGGAATACTGGAGCTCAACGAACCGCTTCACCTTTTCCTGGATCGAAGCGGTAAGATTTGCATTATAATCCGCAAGCTTGTTCTTCTGATTAAGCAGCTGGATCTGAATGTCCACACGCTTTCTTAACAGATTTGCGGTATAGGGCTTTTTGATATAATCGGAAGCTCCCAGGTTATAGCCTTCAAGCTCGGTGATGTCATCATCCTGAGCCGTTAAGAAGATTACGGGAATATCGGCGATCTTTTTGTTGTTCTTCATTTCCGATATGACCTGAAAACCGTTAACATTGGGCATATCGATATCAAGAAGAAGGAGCACGGGAAGATCCGGCATGTCATGGAGACATTCAAGGGCCGAAATACCCGAAGATACGGGAATCACCTCGTAAGTATCTTCAAGAGTCTTTCTTGCCATGATAAGGTTGGCCATATTATCGTCAACGATCATTATCTTTTCCATAAAAGGAAAACCTCCGCTTTACCTTGACATAAGTTTCACCAAAGCCTCGTTAAGGCCTTCGATGGTAAGCTTGTACATCGGAAAGATCTTTTTGATTGCGGTTTCTGCTTCTCTCCAGGGAGCATCTCCGGGAGCCATCTTGGGATTTAGCCAGACCACTTTCTTGTAATGCTGCTTAAGGAGTAAAAGCCACTGTTCTCCCGACAGACCGCCGTTTGGACCTCTGTAGTTGCCGGAATCGGAGTAAAGCTCCTCCGGAGCCATTGCGGCATCTCCTACTATGATGACTTTGTAATCGCTGTCAAGATTTCTGAACATCCACTCGGTCTCGATCCAGTCTCCGTTCTCACACTCGGGAGTCTTGTAGAGATTTGAGTAGATACAGTTATGAAAATAATAGGTCTTTACATCCTTATAGTGATTGGATTTATGTATAGCCTGAAAAAGTTCGTTTAAAAGTGCGGAAAAAGGAATCATGGTTCCGCCGGAATCCATCAGAAGAAGAAGCTTTACGGCATTTCTTCTGGGCCTTTCCATCTCTATGCGAAGATATCCGCCGTTGTTACAGGTGGCATCGATGGTGCCGGGAATATCAAGCTCGGTTTTGGGAATATCAAGCTTTGAAGAAAACTGACGAAGCTTTCTGAAAGCAAGCTGAAACTGACGGTTGTCAAGCATCCTGTCGTCACGAAAGTCCTTGTACTTTCTTGCGCCCACAACGGAAAAAGCGGACTGATAGCCCGTTGTTCCTCCTACTCTCACACCGCCGACGTTTCCGCCCATGTTACCGAAACTGGTCTTACCCATGGTTCCTACCCAGAAGCTTCCGCCGTTATGCTCGGAATCCTGATCACGAAGACGCTGCTTGAATTTCTCTTCCACGTCGTCTTTGTCGATCTGAAGGTCCTCACTCTGATTAAGCCACATGCGCTGCTCCTCATGAATGAATTCCATCATGTCGGACTTGTCCAGCCATCTGAGCATGGTTTCCGATATGCTGTTTTCGCTTTTGATACCTTTAAAGCATTCTTCAAAGGCCATGTCAAATTTGTCAAAATCCGTTTCATTCTTGACAAGTATCGATCTGGCCGTGTAGTAAAAGCCCGTAAGTGAGGATCCGTGGAGATTCTGCTCCATGGCCTTGAAAAGAGTTATCCATTCGCTTAATGACACATCCAGGCCTTTTGCTTTAAGAGTATAGAAAAAGACAGTAAACATTTAATTAATCGATCCTTTTCCTTACGACCTCTAAGTCCTCGTCCTTTTTAATGAGAACGCCCACAAAGGGAAGTTCCTTTTTGATGATCTCGGGATCCACTCCGGCGATCATCATGGCATTCAGCCAGTCGATAAGCTCGCTTGTGGCGGGCTTTTTACGAAGCTGGGAATACGATCTTATCTCATAGAAGGTATCCATTGCATTTTTAAGAAGCTTCTCCTCGATATTTGGAACATGGGTCTTAACGATCTCCTCCATAAGTTCCCGATCCGGGAAATCGATGTAATGGAAAATACATCTTCTTAAAAATGCGTCGGGAAGCTCCTTCTCGGCATTTGAAGTGATTATTACTATGGGACGATGCTTGGCGGTTACCGTCCTCTTTGTTTCATAGATATAGAACTCCATCTGGTCAAGCTCCCAGAGAAGGTCATTGGGAAATTCAAGATCCGCCTTGTCGATCTCGTCTATAAGAAGAACAACCTGCTCCTCGGACTCAAAAGCTTCACCAAGCTTACCGAGTTTGATGTAATGAGCGATATCGTCAACGCCTTCGTTTCCGAACTGTGAATCGTAAAGACGCTGAATGGTATCGTAGGTATAAAGTCCTTCCTGGGCCTTCGTGGTTGACTTGATGTTCCAGATTATGAGCTTCTTGCCAAGAGCCTCGCTTACGGCCTTAGCAAGCATTGTCTTACCTGTTCCCGGTTCACCCTTTATAAGAAGGGGCTTCTTAAGTGCGATGGCTATGTTTACCGATGACATAAGTTCGGGCGAAGCGATATATTCACCCGTTGATGTAAAATTATTTTCCAAATTCCGCTCCTATCTCGATCTTTCTGTCTCGAAGCATGAGTGCTTTAACAGCCTCGCCGACATTCTCGCCTTCAAATAATACTCTGTTTACAGCTTCAATGATGGGAAGTTCCACATCATATTTCTTACCAAGCAAAAGGGCAGCCTTTGCGGAGAATACACCCTCCACAACCTGTTTAACCTCATCCATCGCTTCCTTCATGGACTTGCCCTGTCCGATCAAAATGCCGGCACGTCTGTTTCTTGAATGCATGGAAGCACAGGTAACGATCAGATCGCCTATACCCGTAAGTCCCGCAAAGGTTTCGGCACTTCCTCCCATTTTGATACCAAGCCTACTGATCTCGGCGATACCTCTGGTGATGAGGGCCGCCTTTGTATTGTCTCCGTAACCGAGGCCGTCGGCGATACCTGCCGCAAGGGCGATAACGTTCTTAAGTGCCGCACCGATCTCCATTCCAAGCATATCGGGGGAAGTATAAACTCTGAACACCTCGTTCATGAAAGCGTTCTGAATGAACTCCGCAGTAGCCTTATCCTTTGCTCCCGCAACTATGGTGGTGGGAATACCCCGGCCAACCTCTTCCGCATGGGAAGGTCCGCATAGGATCGCCACATTGGCCTGAGGTATCTCTTCCGAAATAACCTCGGAAAGCCTCATAAGCGTATCTTCTTCAATACCTTTTGCCACATTTACGATGATCTGGCCCTCTTCCACATATCCCTTCATGGACTTTGCGGTGGAACGTACAAAAGGCGAAGGAACCGCAAGAACAAGCATATCCTTACCCTTTACGGTACTTTCAAGATCCGTTGTGAA
The DNA here is from genome assembly GCA_016281385.1 of Lachnospiraceae bacterium. GTDB lineage: Bacteria > Bacillota > Clostridia > Lachnospirales > Lachnospiraceae > UBA1258. The sequence goes on from JAEEIN010000085.1 coordinate 11,797, forward strand.
CTTTATGGAATCATCGAGTTTAACGCCGGGAAGCTTGGCTTTGTGTTCCCTCTCGTTATTTAACATATTGACTTCGTCTTCGATTATGGACCAGACGGTTAAGTCATGACCGTTCTTTGTAAGAAGAACCGTCAGTGCGATGCCCCAGGAGCCCGCTCCGATAACACCTATCTTCACTTATTTTCCCTCCTTCGGATCCGAAACGTATTTTTCCGCATCCTTATTGGTCTCTATATCCATTTTGTTTTTCTTTAAAAGATATGTCTTTCTTTCGTTACCGTGAATGAGCCTCTTTATGTTCTCTCTGTGCATATAGAATGCAAGGCTGGTAAGAAGAAAGATCACGATATAAAGCTCGATCAGCGCCGCCTGAGTTAATCCAAGTACACCAAACTGACCCATGATGATGGTCTGAACCAGAAAGCCCACATATAAAAGCAGGGATCCGATGGATACGATGTGGGTTATAAAGAAGTTGCCGAAAAAGAGCAGAAGCCCAACCGGTATGCACCAGGGATGGAAAGAAAGGATCATTCCGCCGGAAGCCGCGATACCCTTACCGCCCTTAAACTTAAGATAAAAGGGAAAGTTGTGTCCCAGAACACATCCTGCGCCTGTGTAGATCACAAGAAGAGGCATGATATCCGGATACATCTTTCCAAAAACAAGCCTTACAAGGAGAATGGAAAGAATGGACTTTAACATATCTCCCACAAAAACAATGGCTCCCGCCTTTGTTCCCAGTACTCTCAAAGTATTTGTCGTTCCCGCATTTCCGCTTCCGTGTTCACGGATATCGATCCCTTTAAGCTTTCCCAAAAAGAAAGCGGTCTGGAACATTCCGAAGAGATAACCGATAACGATACAGACTAACCTTATCATTTGTTACTGTCATCCTTTCTCTCTCGAATTATGAATTTAAGAGGGGTTCCTCTGAAGCCGAAGGCCTCTCTTATCTGATTTTCGATATATCTTGTATAGGAAAAATGCATAAGCTCCTTATCATTTACGAAGATAACGAATGTAGGGGGCTTAACGCTTGCCTGAGTGATGTAAAAGAGCTTAAGCCGTTTTCCCTTGTCCGTGGGAGGCTGCTGCATTGAGACCGCCCTTGACATGATCTCGTTTAACACACCTGTTCCCACACGCATGGAGTGATTCTCGTAAACCGCGTCGATGGCTTCGAAAAGCTTCGGGATCCTCTGTCCTGTTTCGGCAGAAATAAAAAGTATCTCCGCATATGGCATAAAGGAAAGAACCTTTCTTACATCCTCAGTGAACCGGTAGATGGTCTTGTCATCCTTCTCAACCGCATCCCACTTGTTGACGGCAATGATAACGGCCTTACCGTTGTCATGAGCGATACCCGCGATCTTTGCGTCCTGCTCGGTAACGCCTTCCTTGGCATCGATCATGATGATCACAACATCGGCACGTTCAACGGCGCCTACGCTTCGGATGATCATATAATGCTCAAGGTCTTCGTTTATCTTGTTCTTCCTGCGCATGCCGGCAGTATCGATAAATACATATTCTTTTCCGTTATACTTAACATCGGTATCAACCGCGTCCCTTGTGGTTCCCGCAATATCGGAAACGATAAGGCGCTTCTCTCCTAATATCTTATTGATAAGAGAGCTCTTGCCTACATTGGGCTTACCGATGACAGCCACCTTGATACGCTCATCCTCGGAATCGGAATCATCAAGGTCACCGAAGTATTTAACAACCTCGTCCAACAGATCACCGAATCCCAGCTTATTTACCGAAGAAATGGGATAAGGCTCGCCGATACCAAGGTTATAGAACTCATAAACATCCGCCATGTACTTGTTGAAATCATCGACCTTGTTAACAACAAGAAGTACCGGCTTCTTTGAACGCCTTAACATATCGCAGACCTTGGAATCGGAATCCACAAGTCCTTGCTTGACGTCAACCATAAAAAGAATGACATCGGCAGTATCAATGGCTATCTGAGCCTGATCACGCATCTGTTTAAGGATGATGTCGTTACTGTCGGGCTCGATACCGCCGGTATCGATAAGCGTAAAGTTATGGTCAAGCCATGAAACGTCAACATAGATACGGTCCCTGGTGATACCGGGAGTATCCTTGACAATGGCGATCTTTTCCCCTGCAAGGGCATTAAAAAGCGTGGATTTTCCTACATTCGGACGACCCACTATCGCTACTATTGGTTTTCTTTTTCTGTTGCTCATTTATTCACCGTCTTTCAGCATTTTCAAAAACAGATCACGTCCGCTTGATTTTACAATATCAACCTTTACTTGTAAAGTTTCCTTAAACTCCGAAAGAGTCATGTCATCAAGGAATATCTCCTCGTCCGCTTTCATTGTATTCTGGGGAAGAAGAACACGTTTTTTACAGCCTCTTTCCCGAAGCTGTTTAACTATATCCTGCCCAGTCAGAAGCCCCGTTACGGTAATGGTCTCACCGAAGAAATCGTTACGGATCATTGCAACATCAACGGTCACCTTCGGATATTCGGCCATGATCTTATCCGCAAACTTCTTTATATAAGGATAAACAAGCTTACCTGTAACAACAGTACATTCCGAAGGCTTCATGAACTTCTTTTTAAGGCCCTTTACGGCGCATTCTTCGAAGGCTTCGTTAAACTCGTTCTCCATGAGGCGTACCATGCCCACACCGTTTTCAAGCTGAAGATAGCCGTCGTAGCGTTCTTCTTCCGGAAGGGGTCTGCCGGCACTTATATACCACTCATCGCTGGCATGGATGAAATGAAGGCCGTACTCATCATAGAACTTCTGCTGATAGCTTTCGATAAGGTCGATGACATCCTCACAGTCCTTCTTTGTAAAGGGCTCTATATGACATAAGCCTTCCCTGAACTTCGTCATGCCGATGGGAACAACGGATACGCTCTGCAAATGAGGCAGGTACTTTGAAAGGTCCTCGATGGTACGCTTAAGCTCCAAGCCGTCGTTATAGCCTTTACAGAGCACTATCTGACCGTTCATCTGAATACCGGCATCATAAAAACGATCCGTGATCTTTAAGCACTCCCCCGCAAAACGGTTGTTTAACATCTTTACGCGAAGCTCGGGATTGGTAGTCTGAAAGGATATATTTATGGGCTCCATCCTGAACTTAATGATACGCTCGATATCCGCTTCGGATAAATTTGTAAGGGTTATATAGTTACCCTGTAAAAAGGAAAGCCTGGAATCATCGTCTTTAAAGTAAAGAGTGGGCCTCATTCCCGGAGGCATCTGGTCTATGAAGCAAAAGATACATTTATTCCTGCAGCTTCTGTAATCGTCCATGAGACCGTTTTCGAACTCTATACCGGGATCCTCATCCTCATCTTTATCCATAACAAGAGTAATGACCTGGTCGTTACGCTGTATCTCAAACTCAAGATGAGCTTCCAGGATATCGTATCTGTAGTCAAAGATATCCTCGACTTCTTTGCCGTTTATCCTCAGTATGTTGTCTTTAGGAAGAATGCCGCAGGCCTCTGCGGGAGAGCCCTTGTAAACCTTGCTTATTAAATGTCCTTTGGATCTTTTATTCGTCATTTTTACACAAATTCCCATGTTTTTATTCACTTATTAATATAATTGATTTCCCTTGACGTGTCACTAACGGAATGATAAAAATAGAAAAGGAAAACCCAAAAAGGAGAAACAGATATCAATGCCTAACTTAAGAGAGCTTGAAAACGCAATGCCTGTGGCGCCCTTAAAGATCGTGGTGCTTCAGTCCGCAACAAAGCTTGGAAAAAGCGTAAACAACTATCTTGTTGATTTCAGAAAGCAGTTCAATACCGCTGTCAAAGCAGATCCCGCTTTCCACGGCTACGTTTCCCCCAGTTACATCGTAAATGCCGAGTGTCCCAGATTCGGATCCGGCGAAGCAAAGGGTAAGTTCAACGAGTCCATCAGAGGCAAGGATCTTTTTATTCTTGTGGATGTCTGCGACAACAGTATTACCTACAACCTTAACGGTTACACCAATCACATGTCTCCCGACGATCATTACCAGGATCTTAAGAGAATAATCGCCGCCGCAAACGGTAAGGCAAGAAGGATAAACGTCATCATGCCCTATCTTTACGAAGGCAGACAGCATAAAAAGAACACACGTGAATCCCTTGACTGCGCTTACGCACTTGAGGAGCTTGCATCCATGGGCGTTGACAATCTCATAACCTTCGATGCTCACGATCCCCGTGTTCAGAACGCAACTCCTCTTCAGGGCTTTGACAATTTCAGCCCCTACTATCAGTTCTTAAAGGCTTTGTTAAACAGCGAGGACGATCTTATCATCGATAAGGATCACACCGTTGTCATCTCTCCCGATGAAGGAGCTTTGGACAGGGCCGTTTACTTTGCAAACGTTCTCGGTGTAAATGCCGGCATGTTCTACAAGAGAAGGGATTATTCAAAAATGGTGGACGGCAAGAATCCCATCGTTGCTCATGAATTCCTGGGTGAGAACATCGACGGAAAGGACGTCATCATAATAGATGACATCATCTCCTCCGGTGAGAGCATGCTTGATACCGCAAAGCAGCTTAAAAAGATGAATGCAAAGAGGATCTTCATCCTTGCAACCTTCGGCCAGTTCAACAAGGGAATGGATATATTTGATGAAGCTTATGAAAAATGCATCTTCGACCGTATCATCACCACAAACCTTATCTATACAAGGCCCGAGGTCAAGGAGAAACCTTACTACATCGAAGCGGATGTTTCCAAATTCATCGCTCAGATCATTGATTTCATGAACCACGATGTATCCGTTGCAAACGTAATGACTTCCACCGAGAAGATCCATGAGGTTCTTGAAAAATATAACAATCGCGTTAAATACGATCTTATGTAAAAACAAAAGTCCGGCTCGGTCTGATCGAGTCGGACTTTTTATTACTCTTCCGCTTCCTTCCTTGCGATGGGAAGCATTACCGTTGCCTTGAAAAGATCTCCGTCAAGGTAGACAAAGAACTTTCCGTTATGAGCCTTTACAAGGGACTTGACGATGGAAAGGCCAAGGCCGCTTCCTTCCGTACTTCTTGCAAGGTCACCCCTGATAAATCTCTCCGTCAGTTCATCGGCATTGATATTTAACTGCTGTCTTGAAATGTTCTTAAGGGCCAGGGTCACACAGTTAAGATTCTCATCCACCGAAACGTCAAGATATACTCTCGTACCCTCCAGCGCATATTTGTATGCGTTCTGGAAAAGGTTCTCTACGATCCTCCATATATACCTTGCATCAGCATCGATTATAACCGGAGAATCGGGCTTTGTCTCAACAAGGGTAAGCTGTTTCTCGTTATACTTGTCCTCAAACTCGCCCTTGGCCTGATTCAAAAGCTCAAGAAGGTTAATACGATTGATTTCAAGTGTGATATTTCCGGATGTGATCTTTGAAGCTTCAACCAGATCTATGGTAAGCTGCTTCAGTCTCTGGGACTTCTCATCAAGGATCCTCACGTAATTGTTTACACGTTCATTATCGATATTCTCTCTCTTGATCAGATCAACATAGTTGATGATGCTGGTAAGAGGGGTCTTTATATCGTGTGAAACATTAGTGATAAGGTCAGCCTTTAATCTCTCATCCTTTGAACTGGTCTCAACGGCAAGTTTTAAGGCATCGCTGATACCGTTGACCTTTATTGCAAGCTCTCTGTTGCTTCCGTGGAATTTCTCAATGGGAAGCTGAAGATCGAAATCTCCGTCGTTGACCATCTTGATTGCTTCGATGATCCTTCTTTTTTCGTAATCACGGTTAAAGAGGATAAGTCCCGTAGCCGCATCGAAAACAAGCAAAACTATAAAGGAAATTCCGGGAAACTCCGAGAAAAACAGCATGCAGGCCCAGAAGGTGTTAAAGATCAGGAAGAAAATATATTCCGCCCAGGTCCTTACGGCCATTCCGGTTGAATTGTAAACCCTGCCGGTGACTCTCTGTATAAATTCCGATTTCCTGTAAATCCATTTCCCCAAAGAAACAAAATAACTGTTTTTAAAGATCGTTCTTGTTATAAGCCTTCTTAAAAATGAATAGAAAAACCAGAGTAAGGTAAAGGAAAACAAAAACGAAATAAGGATGACCGGTGTAAGGATATTGACCAGTCTTCCGGCATTACTTAATGACGTGTCTCCGAAAAGGAAAAGGCCGAAAACATACAGTATAAAGAAAATACCGCCGCAGGTAAGGACCTCAAGTTCTATGGGAAGCTTATCAAGGAACTTAAGATCATCCCCCGCACCGGCGTAGGAAAGCCTTCTTTTTCCCGTTGAGATGATATATACAAGCAACGATACAAATCCGATCACACCTATGGCCGCAAAGGAAATGACCCAGGGCAAAAAGGATAGTGTTCTTTTTACGGCATAATAGTTTGATGAATAATAATCATCCACGGGATATGTCGTATCAAGACCGATCCATAAAAAGGAAGCATCGTTAAATGCATAGATGTAATTTGCAAGGGCATCCATAACATATTCATAGCTTACGGGGGTATTGGTAAGGAATTCATACTGAAAAGGCCTTGCATGAATGTACTCACCCATTCCCTTCATTTTCTCGGATAGTTCTGAAGGAGAAAGATCCTTTAATGCCGCATCGTTGGTATACTCGTTCTCACCGTCAAAAACAAAGAATCTGAGATTGGAATTCTCCGGAGCAAAGAACTCGTTATATGCAACATATTCCGTATAATTTGAATAAATGCTTGATGCTGTCTCTTCAAGAGCGTCGCAAAGGACCTTATAATCCGATTCCCCGTAAGCATAATACTCAAGGGTATGTCCTTCCGCTGTAAGATAACGGTTGGTGATAACGTCAAGCATCGGAACTGAATTGGCTGTGATCTCAGCCTCTTCACCATTAATTGAAGCGTAATAATATTCCGTATCGCCATCGATATCATCGTTGCCGGTCATGCCATACACGGCTACGGAGTAAGACTCTTCGGGATCGTCCCCCTCATCTACAGTTACGGTACCTGTGGTAAGGATCTCGTTTTTCTCGGTTTCTTCGGAAGGATGAGATTCCGTTTCATCATTTTCCGCCATTGCGGCTTCCGACTCAACCGCTCCACCCTCTGTATCACTGATCTCGGAAAGGGGTTCTTCCGTGGTTTCCGTTGCGTTCTCTTCTATGGTCTCTTCTTCAGAAGCTTCCTCCGCTTCGGTGAAAATGCGATTGTCAGAAATGTTTTCACCGTTCTTTCCGAAGAAGGAATACATGTCCTCCCAGGAATCAAAGGTCTTGTAGGAATGAGCTATGCCGTTCTGGGAAATGCCGTACTGTCCCCAGGCAATAAGGTCCTTAAGATAATAGCCCACTTCCGGTCCGTTATACTCGGTTCCCGATTTGCGGTTTGCATATTCGCCGATATAGATGATCTTGTTAGGATCATAAACACCGTCTGTTTCAAGCTGCTTCTTTATAACGGAGTAACGGATCGCGTCATAGACCGTTGTCTTCATATTTTCCGTATAAAGCTCGGAATCATAATATTCCGCCCTGAAATCACTTATGGAAATATGGGTGATATAAAAAGAATTGTTTAAAGACTTAACCTGTAAAAGAGAATAAAAAGAGTAAATACAAATACAGGCACTGACAACAACAACGCACAATGCCTGTAATACGATCAACAGATATTTTTTTATACAATCTCTGTAATTCATCAGCCCTTATCTACCTTATATCCGACTCCCCATACAACCTTTAAATATCTGGGCTCCTTGGGGTTGATCTCAATCTTTTCGCGAATGTGTCTGATATGTACGGCAACGGTATTGTCCGCACCTATCGCCTGCTCGTTCCAGATCATCTCGTAGATCTGGTCAATGGAAAATACCCTTCCCTGATTCTTAACAAGAAGAAGGAGGATGTTGTATTCAATGGGTGTAAGCTTAACGGGTTCATCGTCAACGAATACTTCCTTGGTATCGTCGTGGATGATGAGACCGCCAACCTGATAGATCTCATTGGATTCCGCAGGGGCATTGCCAAGCTTTGTATATCTTCTTAACTGGCTCTTGACCCTGGCAACAAGTTCAAGGGGATTAAAGGGCTTTGCAAGATAATCATCCGCTCCGATATTAAGTCCCAGGATCTTATCCGGATCCTCGGTCTTTGCGGAAAGGATGATGATGGGGATACTCATTGTTTCACGGATCTTTAAGATCGCATGAATACCGTCCATTCTGGGCATCATCACATCGATGATAAGAAGCTGAACATCTTCATTTTTAAGAGTTTCGATCGCCTCAATCCCGTCATAGGCCTTAAGAACCTCAAAGCCTTCCTGAATAAGATAGATCTCGATGGCATCGACTATTTCTCTGTCATCGTCACAAACAAGTATTTTAGCCATTTTTACCCTCCAAAAGTATTTTCCTCGTTTAATATAACGTAAAAGTATTAAACGGCAAATGCAATTTCCTTAAAATTTCTTTAACTTACGTACTCAAATGCGTTTTTAAACCACTCTATCTTCTCGTTCCATATGGATATCACGTCAAATCTCAATGCCGTATCCGTCGGAAACTTATTGTCGTAAAGAAATTTCCTTGCTGCCCTGCAAATCTTCTTTTTCTTTGAAAAATCCACGGCATCATAAGGATTTCCGTGGATTTCGGACCTTCTGTATTTGACTTCCGTAAAAACAACATACTTATCTATCCCGAAAGGGTTGTCTCTCTGGGGTTCAACGGAAATGATATCTATCTCCGAATCCCGTAATCTGTAATTTCTGGCAAGGATCTCATGCCCTTCATTGACAAGAAATGAAACCGCCATATCCTCCGCCATGTTCCCAATATTATGTGTATCCAATCAAGCCCCCAACTCTATTTGTCCATTTTACTCTTGATCTTGTCCATCGCATCCACAAAAACAAGGATCTCCGCAACGACTTCATACAATTCCGGCGGGATCGCATCCCCCACATCCAGCTTTGATAATGTCTTTGCCAGCTGCTCGTCCTTATGGACGGGAACGTTGGAATCCTTTGCTATATCAAGGATCCTCTCCGCAACCTTTCCCTGACCGGTGGCAATGACTCTGGGCGCATAATCCGAGGGATCGTATTCAAGGGCTATGGCCTGTTTCGGCGTTTGTCTGTTCTTATCGTCAGCCATATCAGATCCTCGCATCAAAAGATGTTTCAGCAAGAACAAGATGCCTCTGAGTATCGAAAAGCATCTGCTCCATGGGAGATTTTGTTTCTTTGCCCGTCTTTACGCTTGATTCAAAGGAAAAGCCCTTTTCGTTAAGACGGCGGTCAAGCATATCGAGATGATGCTCGATAAGGATAAGGGTCGCTTCATCCTTAACCGTAAAGTTTGTGGTTACATGCTCGTTTCTGAGCTTTACATATACGTCCGTAGGGCCCAGATTATCCATGTCAAGATGGATGAAGGCACTGACTTCCCCCTCTTCCCCTGCAAGACTCTTTTTGTTCGTATATACATATAATTCGGAATTCTTCTCGGTTCCGTCCTGATGAAAGGGGATCTGGATATAAGGGGTAAAGTCGTTAAGATTGCCCATGAATTCCATATTGTTTCTGAGATTGGTTATATTCTCGTTTACTACGTGGCTCTTGTCCGTGTTCTGACTCAAAATATCAAGCATATCCCTTGTCTGATTAAAGAGGCGCTGATAAAGATCCTTGACTTCCGCCTTGTCTCCCAGTTTTTCCTTGTTGACCGCCCACTGGGAAGCTACGGACTTTCTGAAAAGATTGGTGACGCTTTCTTTGTTAAGAAAATCATTCAAGGCACTGAGGGCGTCAAAGGGCGGGGCCTGAGGTGCCGTTGCAGCATCAGCCTCTCCTTCTGCGGATAGGTTTTCAGCAACATGCTGAGTGGGATTGTTTATATCGGCCATAAGCTCCTTTAAGACGGAAAGAGGTGAAAAACCGTCCTCTGTAGCCTTTAAAGAAGCATGATTTACAAGATTGTCAAGAAGTAAGCCCGAATCCTCCGCATCGCTTACCAGGGTATTGAATTCCTCGGCAGAAATAACAGCTCCGCTTTCAAAACCGGAACTTTCAAGGGAATCGGCGATCTTAAGAAGGGAATCTGCCATTGAAAGGTCAAAGTTCTGCGAAGCAACGGGATTTTGGGATAGAGCCTCGGGATTTACGTTTTCGCCGTTTGCAGCCGAAGCTGCAGTTTCCTGCTGAAGCGCAATTTCTTCTTGAAGGGAACCGATCTCCGTGGTAAGTGAATTCAACAATGCATCCGCAATATCAGTTGCAGCCTGTGAAACGGAGCTTTCCATGTTCATATATGCCTGATATTGCTGAATGGATGTGGGATTGATATCGATACCCATGGTCTGAAGATCGACTATGGAACGAACAGATGCCTCAGGATATAAAGCAAGGTCCTTAAAGCCCTCTGTCAGGGCATTTCTGTCAATGGGATTGCCGTATTCCATGTTACGGCCCACGAATTCGAGACTTCTGTTGTTTATGGGAAGACCTGCCTGACGAAGGGCCGTCTCGGCAGTATTCTGAATGCTCGTATTCTGATACAAAGGACGGATCGAGATCTCACGTCCGCTGTGTTTCTGTACCTCAAAAAGGATGGAGCTTCCCTTTTCCATGGTTACCATGCCTTCGTTTCTGGCATTTAAGGTCACTCCGTCCTGAGTAAGTATCTGTATGTTTTTGCCTGACTGGGAAAGAACCTTTCCGAGAATGGTATCACCGGGGGAAAGGTTGTCGATCATGTTTAGGATAGCCTGCTTGTTCGCCTCATTTACGGCGCTCAAAAGCTCTCTGCCGTTGGTAACGCCGGAATTGACATCATTTGTGGGTCTTTGTGTAAAGATACCGGGCAGGATAGCCATGCTTTAACCTCATCGTACCAAACTCCCGAAACTTGCGGGAATTTATATGAAATGTGTTATAAAAGAATTTCTGTGAATAGGTGTTTTACCGTATTTCTTAAGGGCTTCGATATGCTCGGCACTGCCGTAGCCCTTGTTCTTCGCAAAGCCGTATTCGGGGTAGATCTTATCGTATTCAACCATCAGACGGTCCCTTGTGACCTTGGCAATGATGCTGGCAGCAGCGATGGAAATGCTCTTTGCATCTCCCTTTATTATGGGAACCTGCTTAATGGTAATGCCGGGGATGGTAACAGCATCATTTAACAAAACATCGGGTTGAGGATCCAGCTTTGAAACCGCATCACGCATTGCCTCATATGTTGCCTGAAGGATATTGATCTCATCAATGCGTTCGGGACCGTTAAAGCCGATAGCGGTTGCCACCGCTTCACGCATTATAACATCATAAAGTTCTTCCCTCTTCTTCTCCGAAAGCTGCTTGGAGTCGTTTAAATAGAGGATCTTGCAATCCCTGGGAAGAATGACCGCTCCCGTAACAACGGGGCCTGCAAGAGGGCCTCTGCCCACTTCATCAATGCCACAGACATAACCAAGGGATTCGTACTTTCTCTCAAACTCCTTAAGCTTCTCCGTGCGCTCGATTTCTTTTTGCAAAGCTTCAAGCTTCTTGCCGGCTTTCTTTATACATGCGACAACGCCGCTTCTTTCATCACTCTCGTACTCTTTGATAAGATCCGGAAGTTCATCCGTGGTGGCATTGTCAAAGAGTGCCTTGATCTCTCCGATGGACATTTATTTAACCCTTCCGAAGGACTTAAAGGGAAAGATCCTGATCCAGACCTTTCCGATTATCTCCGAACGTTTAACCTTTCCCACAACATCGAATCTGGAATCCTCTGAATTGTTGCGGTTATCTCCCATTACGAAGTATTCATCATCCCCAAGAGTTATGGGTGAAGCTGCATTTCCGGCTTTCTCAAATACTTCCAGACCGTAAACATCGTCCGTAAGCTCTTCGCCGTTGATATAGATCTTTCCGTCACTTGAAAGCCTGATGGTCTCACCGGGAAGACCGATGACACGCTTGATGTAATTTTTCTTGGAACCGTCCCTGAAAGGAAAAACAACAATGTCGTATCTTTCGGGTTCATGGAAACGGTAGCTTATCTTGTTAAGGATAAGATTATCTCCGTTATATAAGGTATTGTTCATGGAGTCGCCGATGACCTCGGTTCTCTGTCCCACAAATTTGATTATGAGAAATGCAATACCGATGACACAAAGAAGATATATGCTTGTGCTTAAGATTTCTTTGAGTACTTTTTCTTTATTCATAGTCCGATGGCCTCTCAAGTGTTATTTTTCCTATCTTTCCGCCTCTGAATTCGTCAAGAAAACGTGCGGATGCTTTAAACAGATCCGGTTCTGCGCCCTTTTTAAGGCAGCCTAAACGAACCGCAACCTGCGAAAGAAGAAGGGACTGCTTGGTGCAGAAAAACTCGGGTTCTTCTTCCTCAAGGGGTTTTAATGTATCTGCTGAAATGTCATATCTTGAAGAGATACAGTCAAAATAATTGTCGTAAAGGAAGGATAAAAGATCTCCCGCAAGCTCCTCGGTAACAAGGATCTCATCGTTTATGGAACCAATGTAAGCAAGTCGCTTTGCAACCTCCTGATCGTCAAACTTGGGCCA
>JAEEIN010000086.1 GCA_016281385.1 Lachnospiraceae bacterium
ATGTTAACGCCAAGAACCTTGGTGCTCATAAGACCGCTCTTTAAGCACTCTTCTCTGTAAGGTGTGAAGTAATCTGCGATCTCTGCAAGAAGTGTCTGATCGAAGCCTGTGTCATAGGGAGTTCCCTTGAAGGTCTCAACCATAACTTCGGTAGCGGGCTGTGAAGTACCGAGTGCGAAAGGTGACATTGCACAGTCGATAACGTCAACACCTGCTTCTACAGCCTTAAGGTATGTCATTGAAGCAACACCTGAGGTGTAGTGTGTATGTAACTGAATGGGAAGCTTTGTGCTTTCCTTAAGTGTCTTAACAAGCTCTGCAGCCTTGTAAGGAACAAGAAGACCTGCCATATCCTTGATACAGATGGAATCTGCACCCATCTCTTCGATCTTCTTTGCCATGTCTGCCCAGTACTCAAGAGTATAAGCATCACCGAGGGTGTAGGAAAGAGCGATCTGAGATTCGCCGCGGCCTTCCTGCTGCTTGATCTTGTTTGTAGCATCAACGGCTGCCTGAAGGTTTCTGATATCATTTAAGCAGTCAAAGATTCTGATAACGTCGATACCGTTTGCGATGGACTTCTCAACGAAAGAATAAACAACGTCGTCAGCATAAGGACGATATCCAAGAATGTTCTGACCACGGAAAAGCATCTGAGTCTTTGTGTTCTTAAGACCGTCTCGGATCTTACGAAGTCTGTCCCAGGGATCTTCCTTAAGGAAACGAAGACATGCATCGAAGGTTGCACCGCCCCAGCATTCTACTGAATGATAACCGACTTTATCCAACTTATCCAAAATAGGAAGCATGATATCGGTAGGCATTCTTGTTGCGATCAGGGACTGATGAGCGTCACGAAGCACTGTTTCGGTTATGCCAACCGGCTTCTTAACTATATCTGCCATTTTATTTTTCTCCTTTAAATAATGGTAATTTTATTAATGTTCAAACATCCGTGCCGATTTAGAATACTCCAAAGATCGCCATGAATGTTCCTGCAACGACTGCAGTACCGATAACTCCGGCTACGTTGGGGCCCATTGCATGCATGAGAAGGAAGTTCGTGGGATCTGCTTCCGCACCCACCTTCTGTGAAACTCTGGCTGCCATGGGAACCGCGGATACACCGGCGGAACCGATAAGAGGATTTGTTTTTCCGTGTGTTGCGACGCACATAAGCTTACCGAACAGAACACCCGTTGCGGTACCGAAAGCAAATGCTATAAGTCCGAGAGCAACGATCTTAAGTGTGCTGACATTAAGGAATGCTTCTGCGCTTGTGGTAGCACCTACGGATGTACCGAGTAAGATAACTACGATGTACATAAGTGCATTTGAAGCAGTCTCTGTAAGCTGACGAACAACGCCGGATTCACGGAAAAGGTTACCTAACATAAGCATACCGATAAGGGGAGCCGTTGTAGGAAGGATGAGGCAGACAACGATGGTAACAATGATGGGGAAAAGGATCTTCTCCAGCTTTGATACGGGACGAAGCTGTGCCATCTTGATCTTTCTTTCCTTTTCGGTGGTAAGTAATTTCATGATGGGGGGCTGAATGATCGGAACCAATGACATATAAGAATAAGCCGCCACCGCTATGGGTCCGAGTAAGTTGGTCTGCCCCAGTTTTCCGGCAAGGAAGATGGATGTAGGACCATCCGCACCGCCGATGATTGAAATAGCTGCCGCAGCCTTGTCGTTAAAGCCTAAAGCAATGGCTCCGAAGTAAGCTGCGAAGATACCGAACTGAGCTGCCGCACCAAGCAGGAAGCTCTTCGGGTTTGCGATCAGGGGACCGAAGTCGGTCATCGCACCAACGCCCATGAAAATGAGTGAAGGTAAGATCGCATATTCATCAAGTATATAGAAGTAATACAACAATCCGCCTGCCGTTCCGTCTGCTCCGGGAGCTGCGATGATATCGGGATAGATATTTACAAGCAGCATACCGAAAGCGATTGGAGTGAGCAAAAGGGGTTCGAACTCTTTGGCGATCGCAAGGTAAAGGAAAAAGCAAGCCACTGCGATCATTAAGTAGTTACCCCAGCTAAGATTGAAGAATGCTGTCTGATGTACCAGATTGTTTAATGTATCTGCAATATAAGACATTTTGATTCCTCCAATTTTTTATAGGGTTACTCCCCGCTTATTACTTTAATGTAGCAAGTGTAGCGCCTGCTTCAACAGAATCGCCAACGCTTACGGAAATGCTTGCAACAGTTCCGTCTTCGGGAGCAACTACGGGGATCTCCATCTTCATTGCTTCGAGGATGATGACTGTATCGCCCTTCTTTACGGAATCTCCAACGTTCTTTTCGATCTTGAAGATCTTACCTGCAGCACCTGCTTCAACCTTTACGGAACCTGCTGCACCTGCTGCTGCGGGAGCTGCCTTGGGTGCTGCGGGTGCAGCCTTGGGAGCTGCCTTGGGTGCTGCCACAGGAGCTGCTCCTGCGCCGTTCTCTTCTACGGTTACATCATATGCCGTACCGTTAACTGTGATTGTATAGTTCTTCATAATGATTAATTCCTCCTGTTTGCTCTTCTGATGCTTCTTACGACAAATCCGTCTGCGGAACCGCCGTTAGCACTTTCGTATGCACTGATCGCAGCCATGATAACTGCAACAAGTTCTGTGTCATCTGTAAGTTCTTCTGTCTCTGTAACGACTTCAGCCGGCTTTGCCGTTGCGGGAACGGGCTTGGGCTGCTTCTTAAAGAGATTGAAGCTGCTGATAATAAGGCTTATGAGGATAAGTACGGAGAAAACGACACCCATTCCGAGGATCGTATTAAGACCGGCATTACCCATGTTCTTTCCAGCCTTCTGTAAGTTCTGCTTAATGGAAAGATGTGCGACTGCTTCAGCTGCCGTAAGCTTTGTGAAGCTGTCATTTGTAAACTTGAAGGTAAAGGTTCCGTTGGCTTCGGGTCCTTCAAGTGCATAAGAAATAACTATGTCTTTACCCTGTATCCCGGGAGTGCATTCACCGACTGTGATCTCGCCGCCCATATCGTTAATGGCCTGAACGTATGTGGTGAGCATTCCTTCGAAAACACCAAGCTCTGCAGTAACGGGAGTGCCGAATAACTGGTAGGTATAGTATTCAAGCATCTGCTCCGTCTCGTGCTTTCTGTACTGGGAGGTAAGCATTGAAAGCTGCTCCTGGGTACCGAGCATCTGTGTAAGCTGAATGAGGCTCTGTGCGCACTTTTCGGCGTTGGCAATGTTGGTCTCTTCAGCCGTGGTGTATTCTTTTTTGCCGCATGCGGCAAGTGATAAGATGCAGGCGATGACACATAAAAATGCAAGTAATTTTTTCTTCATATGTCGTTTCACCTTTCTTTAAACCGTGCCGTGCTTCTTTGCGGGACGATCCTCAAACTTTGTGTATAACATCTCGAAAGCACCGATAACGTATTTACGTGTATCCTGAGGCTCAACTATCTGATCCACATATCCTCTCTTTGCGGCACTTACAACATTATTCTGTAACTTGGCGTACTCGGAAGCCTTCTCACTGATAACCTCAGCGGACTCGCCGTCGAACATGATCTTTGCGGCAAGCTTGGCATCCATTGTTCCGATCTCGGCATTAGGCCATGCGATGGTAATGTCACAGCCGATGGACTTGGAGTTCATAACGGTGTATGCACTTCCGTAAGCCTTTCCTGTGATAACGTTTACCTTCGGAACGGTAGCGTTTGCAAATGCGTATGTAAGCTTTGCAACAGCCTTTGCCATCTTCTTCTCTGCATCAACGGTAGCCTTGAATCCGGTTACGTTGGTGATGGTAAGAAGGGGAATCGAGAAAGCATCGCAGAAGTTGATGAAGTCTGTAGCCTTAGCAGCTCCGCAGGGGCAGATAACGGTATCAAACTTCTCTGCTACCTTACCGTCCTCTCCGTATACTTCACTTCTGTTTGCAACAACACCTACGGTGTTTCCGTTAAGACGGATAAATCCGGTAACCATGGACTTTGCATGATCTGCCTTAACTTCTACGAAGTTGTTGTCATCTGCGATCTGGGAAATAAGGATTGCTGTATCACCGATGCAGCCTTCGATACCTGCGCATGCTCTGTTAAGATCGTCTGTGCAGTCCTCTGCATCGCTGTAAGAATCATTGTTTGCGGGAAGGATCGAAACGAGCTCGCGGATCGAAGAAAGGATGTAACCTTCCTCTCCGACTGCCGTAACAACGCCTGCCTTGCTCATAAATTCAGCCGAAGCCGTATCACACTTTGCGGTGTAGTTTCCGTCAAGTGCGTTGGGTGCGTTAACAAAGAGCTTTGCATTCTTCTCTTCCATGAAAGTAAAGTCTGCCATGGACTCAGAGATCGCAAGTCCGCCACCGCAGTTACCGAATACAGCAGCGATCTGGGGAATAACGCCTGAAGCAAGAGCCTGCTTTGCGTAGATGGATGCCATTGCATCAAGTGCATCCGTAGCTTCCTCAAGTCTTAATCCTGCGGAATCAAGTAATCCGATGATGGGAGCTCCCATCTTTAATGCCATATCATAGAGATTGGCGATCTTTCTTGCATGCATTTCACCGACGGTTCCGTTTAATACGGATGAATCCTGGCTGTATACATAAACAAGCTTTCCGTCGATAAGTCCGTAACCGGTGATAACGCCGTCGGAGCTTGCGTCGGAGAGTTTCAGATTGAAATCGGTATTTCTTGCTGTTACTAAAGCACCGATCTCAACGAAACTGTTTTCGTCGAGCAGGGATGTTATACGACTTCCTGCTTTTGAAGTAGTACTCATTTGGTTTACCTCCATTTATTTTAATAAGAACTCATTAAATCGCATTCTAACGGATTATAGCATAAAGAACCGCAGAATTTCAACAAAAAAAGAGCCTAAAATTAGGCCCTTTTTGCTCTCTTTATGTCATATATTGCCAAGTTGTAAAATAGACCGAAAAAACTGTAAATTCACATCATATTTTCAGGGTCATCTGCACTTCCTGCTCGGCCTGCGCCTTGAATTCCTCAAGCTGCATTACATTCATTTCCGGAAGGTCCTTTAAGCTCTTTACACCGAAGCTTCTTAAGAACTGCTCCGTGGTACCAAAAAGCATGGGACGACCGGGCGCATCTTTTCTTCCGAGTTCTTCGATCAGTTCGAATTCAAGGAGTTTGTTAATGGCATAATCGCAGCTTACACCCCTGATGTTTTCGATCTCGATCTTTGTTACGGGCTGCTTGTAAGCAACTATGGAAAGAGTCTCAAGTACCGAATCGGAAAGATTCATCTTCTTGGGTGTCTTTGCTATCTTTATAAGCGTATCGTAATATGCGGACTTGGTAACAAACTGGTAGGAATCTTCAAGCTCGATGAGCTCAATACCGTGGGAATCATCTTTGTATTCTTCCATAAGCTCATCTAACAGTTCCTTTGTTTTTGCAGGTTCCGCCTCTATGGTCTCCGCCAGTTTCTTTAATTCCACCGACTCGCCCATGGCAAAAAGAATTGCCTCAAGCGCAGCCTTCTTGTTTATCTCTTCCATCTTTAAACCTCATTGGATGTGATCATGATATCGTCATTGATGCCTTCCTGACTCACGAAGATGCGTCCGGTCTTGATAAGCTCCAAAACGATGAGGAAGGTAACGATTATCTCTTCCTTACTATGTTGTTTTTCCAGAAGCTCTCTAAAGGAAAAACGCTTGTTGTAATGGATGAAATCCTCGATATATGCGGATTTGGCTTCCGCGTCGATCTCTTCTTTTTGTATGTTTCCGAACTTCGAACGGTCGGGGTCGATCTTGTCTTCGACTCTCTTTAACACCGATTCAAAGATCTCGTGGAGTTTTACCAGATTGAGATCTCCCACCAGTTCCTCGTAATCTATGGGATCTCTGTAGGCAAGGACTTCCTTGGGAAGGGTCTCTTTCTTTGTAATGGTGACTCCGGTATCCATCTGCATGTCCTTTAGTTCATAGGACATGAACTTGTACATCTTGTACTCAAGGAGCTTCTGAACCAGTTCCGCTCTGGGATCTTCTTCCTCGCCTTCTTCATTGACTTCCTTGGGAAGGAGCATCCTGCATTTGATGTCAACCAAAGTGGCAGCCATAACAAGAAACTCGCTCATCACATTCATATCCTCGGTCTTCATGGCCGTGATATATTCCATATACTGATTGGTTATCTCAACGATGGGAATATCGTAGATATCCACTTTATTCTTTTCAATAAGGTGAAGAAGCAGATCGAGAGGTCCCGAAAATGCTTCAAGCTTTACTTCAAGTGCCATATTCGATCCTTAAATTTTTTTCAGACAATGGCTATTTTATCATAGCAAAATAAAAATATCTATTCCTTCTTAATGTCTATCACAACAATTTCCGCCGGGTTAAAAAGCCTCAGAGGAATGGTATGCATTCCAAGCCCCCGGCTTATGATCATGGTTGAACCGAATTCATCAAATCGCCCGCCGTCATACTTGGGAAAGAGCCTCCACATGGGAGAAATAACCCCCTTCCATCCGGGGATCCTTGCGACACCGCCGTGGATATGTCCCGAAAGAACAAGGTCCGGCTCCCATTTTGCATAGGCCGGAAAATAATCCGGATCATGGGCAAGAAGGATCGAAAAAACGTCATTTTCTTTTTCCCCCAGCATCTTCTTAACATAATCATCCGCCATGGGATGATGGGTGAAACGCTTATAATAGATCGCATCCATGGTAAGACCGTAAACCGTTACGTCATCGGCAATCTTAACCCCCGCATTATCCAGAAAATCAATGCCATGCTCATTAACGGCCTTTCTGTAGTCATCATATAAAGTGCCGTATACATCGGGATAAATGCGTGCTCTGTATTCGTGATTTCCCAACGCGTAAACGATGGGATATTTTTCGCCGACATTTTTCACAAAGTCCACAGCCGTCGAAAAGTCGCGACCGGGATAAGCGGTCATAAGGTCTCCGCCTATTATCACCGT
This sequence comes from Lachnospiraceae bacterium, assembly GCA_016281385.1. Taxonomy (GTDB): domain Bacteria; phylum Bacillota; class Clostridia; order Lachnospirales; family Lachnospiraceae; genus UBA1258. The sequence goes on from JAEEIN010000086.1 coordinate 6,963, forward strand.
TTCCGGATCGATCCCGGCAATAGCATCATATAGCCCGGAATTGTCCTTGCCGTAGACCTTATTATGGAGATCGCTTATAAAAACAAAACGATGATCTTTATCCGTCTTATCCGTTACGATCTCATATTTTCTTATTACAAAGCGGTTGGAATCGATAACGATCATTACGATCAGAAAGAGGATCACAGCCGCGATAAGAGCGATACACAGATATTTCAAATCAATCCCCCGAAAAAACAAGCCCTTGACTTAATGCCAAGGGCTGATCGTTTTTAGTTATATTTACGCTTTCTTGCTGCCTCAGACTTCTTCTTACGCTTTACGCTGGGCTTCTCGTAATGCTCACGCTTACGGATCTCCTGCTGGATACCGGCCTTTGCGCAGCTTCTCTTGAAACGACGTAATGCACTATCTAAAGACTCATTCTCTTTTACGATAATGTTGGACATTCTGCTTCCCTCCCTTCAGTCCTATCAGAAACTTGACTGATTCAGGTTTTTTCGTGCATAAGCACATTTGTTATTATAACAAAAACAATGGATTCGTCAACAGTTTTTTAAAAGCCTTTTTCCGGCGCCTTTAAAGGGCAGCGTCAGTGAACCCTTATATCCGTAAGTGCCACCTGGTCTCCCGTAAGGGACGCATAGATCTCCTGCTTCGGATCCTTTAATGTCAGTTCATCTTCAAGATAGATGCCCAGGGTATCGGATCTTGCAATTACCTTGTTTCCTTTTCTTGAAAACTCGACCTCACACTCAAAGCCTTCCTTGCAGATCGTCTTCCAGACATCCCAGCCCTCGAAATTGGAGGTCTTCTTCATCTCAAAGCGGTTTTCGATCTCATCGTCAGTGGGTGAAGCCTCACCGTTTAATTTGATAAGAACATAATCTTTGAAGTTGGGACCTCCCACCTTTCCGTCATCGGATGAAAACAGCAATACATAGGGACAATGCCATACAAGGCTTGCAGTGGGAAGACTCATGGCATGAAAGTCTATGGCAAGTCCGTCCACTATGCGCAAACCTTCGGAATATGCTGACATGGGACGATCCACCTGAACATTGGGAACATCCGCTTCCATTCTCTCGATATAGCTTACCTCATCCGCGATACGTCTGCATTCGTCCATATTGATTCCCGTAAGAGTAAACTCCTCGGAAATGTTCTTAAGGATACAGTTTTCTCCCGTAAGGGCAATATAAACGGATCTGGATTTGTCACCTGTTGCCAGAATGGAGCTGACCATTGTTTTTCCGTTATAAAGCTTTATAAGTACATGATCCTCGTATCTTACCGAAAGGATCTTGTAATGATCCGTCGTCTCGGACTCTCCGTCGTCACGGTCAAGAACGGTTATATCCTCGTTCTTTACCCCCGTAGAAACAAAATGTCCGTCAAACCACATTTCCCCGTATTCGCAGTAACGATAGGCGTCTATGGCTTTCTTGTCGGAATGAACCCGGTTGTCAAAGGAATCGAAGATCACGATGGAAGGCGCTGAAAATTCGGAACCTTCATTTATCCTTTCGCAGTCGAAGGTTATCTTCGTGATATTCTCAACTATGGGTATACCCACAGTAACGGCGCTCCTGTAGCCATCGCACCTTATACCCTTCTCCAGTTCCTCGACTTCCTTGTTTTCATTTGCATTTATGTTTGTGTCAATAAGATCCAGTATTATATTTGAATAATCGGGATCGAACTGTGAGCCCGCATTGTTTATGAATTCCTCCCTGATGGTCTGAAGAGGAAGCGCACTCCGGCTCTTTTTCGTTGTGGACATTGAATCGTAGGCATCGGCAACGGATATGATCCTTGCAACATCCGGGATCTCCTCCCCGGAAAGTCCCTCGGGATACCCTTTTCCGTCAAAACGCTCGTAACTGTATCTGGCACCTTCCTTTAAGAAAGGATACTCTGTTATGCTTGAGAGGATCTCACCGCCGATCACCGGCTTTTCTTTTAACAGTTCCTTCTCCGAATCCGTGAGATTTCCGCTTCTTGTCACAAGGCTGTCGGGAAGCCCAATATTTCCCACATCATGTAAGAGCGCGGAATAATAAACCTCGTCGCATTGTTCTTCCGTTTTACCCGCCTTCCTGGCTATCTGTTTTGCTATATCCGCAACTCTTAAGGAATGACCTTTGGAGTAATCGTCTTTCATCTCCACAGCCTTAACAAAGGCATTGGCCGTCTGGTCGAAAAGACGCTTGATACTCTTCTTTTCTTCCTGCAATCTTAACATCTCCATCCTGTGGGCTTCCATTACCGCTGCGTTTATATCCAGGTAGGTAAAGAAATAAAGGCTGATGGAAACCACAACCATAGCCATGTTGACTATGGAGATACCGTAGGCATAGATCTGGATCACACCGATCACAATGGGGACAAAAGTATAGAGCGTCAATGCAGTAAATATAAACTTACTGAAGCTTTTCCTGTACTGGATGATGACCGTATAAACAATAAGCGGGCAGACCACCGGAACCACATAACATATCAGAAATCCCGGTCCTCTGTGGTACTTGTTATAAATGTCAAAGGAATAATAAAAACCGGTAAACTGCGAAAGGATGACCATGAACATTTCAACGATGCAGGCCACACTGACGATCTTTAACCTGACCGGTGAATCGGTAAGTCCCGCCCGATCATATAAAAGATCGCGCACATAGATGTTATAAACAAAGACAACGGTAGCTGTCAGGAAGAACACGAAGAAATTGCTCACACGTACCATAACGTAACCGGTCTTTGTAAGATTTCCCGAATACAGATATGCAAGCCTGTCAAAGTACAGCAAAAAAGTCGCCGTGAGCTCCATGGCGATAAGTATCCACTTTCTTTTTTTCGAAAGAAACTGGGTTATGAGAAGCATAAGCGCCATAGTCACACAGGCGGCGCTTAATGCCAGCATGATATCCAATTGATGCTGTCTTATTAACTGAAACATTTGATCAGACTCCTTTACATACTCGCGTATGCCTATTTATGAAGAACGAAAAACTCCTGAAGCTTCTGAAGGAGTTCCTCCCTCTGGATGGTCTTTAAGAAATACCCTTCGGGCTTTAAAGCCACAACTGCCATAACACTTTCCTTGTCGCTCTTTCCGGTTAAGAACATGACGGGGATGGACTTTGTTTCCTCATCACTTCTTAACATCTCAAGAACCTGAGGCCCTGTGGTTACGGGCATCTCGTGATCTAACAGAATAAGATCCACTTTGTTTTTCCCAAGGAACTTAATGGCCTGAAGGCCGGAACCTACCACGAATACCTTGTAGGAATCCTTAAGCCACTGCCTTATAAGGGATAAGAAATTGGGATCGTCATCAACAACAAGAATGCTCTTCTTAAACTCTCCCGAATTGACCTTTTTGAAATAGTCGGCAATGGTATCCGAGAACTTTGCATTGTCAACGGGCCTTGCGAATTTGGCATAGATAAGCTCGCCGGAGATACGGTCACACATGTAGTCCATGTCTTCCTGCTCTCCGATAACGATTACCTGACCGCCCTTTTCCGAAAGTGAATCCGTAATGAAATGAGTGACCTCATCCTTGGGTCTGTCCCCTTCATCCATATACAAAACTATCAGAATATCATCGTGCAGCTTTGCATTGATGTCATTTACATTACAGGGAACAAATTCGCAGTCCGCCCCAGCTACGACCGCTTTGTTTAAGAGAACCCTTACTATGAAGGTCTCCTTCAAAGCCGTGATGATCATTTTGTTGTTTTCAGCCATGTGTACCTCTCCTTATAAATTCTCAATAAGCTGTTCCATTCCGTCCCAGTCAAAGTTCTTAAGAAGCGTTGTCAGCTCCGAAATACGCTTTGCGTCTTCTTCCGGAAGCCTGTACTCATTAAGTCCGTTTACTATCATCTCAACGGAATCGTAATCCATCTGAGGAATGACATCCTTTAATGCTTCATATGCTTCCCTAAGATCGGCTTCGGGTATGGGCTCCTTGTTTTCATCGGAAGCCGTATCGCCGTTTATTCCCGCAAGGATGTCTTTATATGATGCATATTCCTTAATAAGATCGTCGTGATTGAGGGTGATGTAGTCTCTGTCGTTCTTGTTGCCCGCTTCTTCCATGTCTGCGGCCATCTTTGACAGTTTGTCGGCACCGATTATACGTGCGGAACTCTTTAAAGCATGTACCTTGATGGTATAAAGTCTTATATTGTCGGTCTCGTAAGCGTCACAGATGACGGAACTGTTCTTATCAAGAGTATCAAGAAACAGCTGCAATGAGAATATGTAATTGGAAACACCGCCGGAATTGGTGATACCCTCTTCCACATTGATGCTTTCCTCTTCGTACAGCCATTTAAGGTTCTCCGGAAGCTCCGTCAGTTCTTCTTCCGCATCAGCCGCATCGGGTTTTAACATCATTTCCTCCGGAATATGCTTCATGATGGCCATCTCAAGTGCAGCCGAATCAACTGGCTTTGCAAGGAAGCCCACAAATCCCTTTTCTTTGTAAAATTCTTCTCCCAGAGCCGTATTGGCGGTAAGAGCATAAACCGGAAGATCCGGACTTATGGCCTTTATCCTCTCAAGAGTCTCGACACCGTCCATTCCGGGCATCATGTGATCCAGAAGAACAACATTGAACCTGTTTTCCTTGATCTTATCAAGCGCTTCCTCTCCGCTGGCGGCAGTTGTAACAAACACCTTGGTAGCTTTGAGAAGTCCCTTGATAACGCTTAAGTTCATGGGTGTATCGTCAACAACAAGCACATCCGCATCGGGAGCCACAAACTTCGGAACGTAAGGACCCTTTGCCGAATTGTTCTGAGTCTCCACAAAGATGCCCATGGGTGTTGCATCAACAATCTTCTGGCTTAAGGTAAGGATAAACTCTGAGCCTTCGCCGTAGACGCTCTCACACCAGAGCTTTCCACCCATAAGTTCCGCAAACTGCCTTGAGATATCAAGGCCGAGACCCGTTCCCTGAATGCCGCTGTTCTTTTCTTCATCCAGTCTTTCATAGGCATTGAAGAGTTTATCCATATCCTCTTCCTTTATGCCCATGCCCGTATCCTTTACGGAAAAACGTATATCACAGATATCGTCCTTTCTGGCATCCATTGAAACCGTCAGGGCAAACCCGCCCACACTTGTATATTTAACCGCATTTGTAAGCAGATTAAGAACAACCTGCTTTATTTTTCCGACGTCACCGTAAAGAGTCTTCGGAAGCATCTCGTCGATGACAACGTCAAACATAAGCTCCTTCTGAGTGCTTCGCACGCGGATCATGGAAACTATCTGCTTAAGCATCTCGGAAACATCATATTCCTGATTTACAAGATGCATCTTTCCCGATTCGATCTTTGACATGTCAAGAAGGTCGTTTATGAGGCTTAAGAGAGCGTCCGAAGCATTCTGTATATCAAAAGAATAATTCATTATCGATAAGAAATAACTCTTCGGAACATCCGTTGCATCCTCACGCATGATCATCTCATTCATGCCCATGATGGTATTGATGGGGGTTCTGATCTCATGGGACATATTGGCAAGGAATCTTGTTTTTGCGGTATTGGCTCTCTCCGCTTCATCCTTTGCGTTCCTGATCTCCAGATACTGTTTTCTGATGACGGTGGATCTCATTACGCGCCATACTATGAAGCCGGCCGCAAACGCAAACATCGTAACAATAAGAACTCTGAAAAACTTAAGTTCTCCAAGTCTCGGCCTTTTTACGACCTTGTATACCTCATCCACAAGAACCGTATTCTTGTCATTTCCGAGTATCTGAATGTGAAGATCGTATTTGCCGTAATCAAGCTTTGTGTATTCAAGGGGAACAAAATCACTCTTATAGGTTGTGACACCGGGGTCTCCGCTTCCTTCCAGATAAACCCTGATAAGAGGATTTGAAAGGGTGTAGTCAAGGACCGATGCAACGATCTGTATACGCTTTCCGCTTGATGGAATGGTATAGCTTCCGTCAGCGTTCTCTATGATCTTCTGATCGTCACAGTAGATAACACTTAGTGCAGCCTTGATATTGGAATTCTCCGCAAAGTAGTTCTTTGTGCTGACCTTGATGACACCGGTACGTCCGCAGATGTAGAGATTCCCCTCTTCATCCATGCAGCTGTAGGAATTGCTCCTGATAGCACAGGGAAGACCGTTTGCCATGGTATGCAGTCTGTAATTGGCTACACGATCATTTACAAGATCCTCCGTGTCGATAACGTATATTCCGTAAGAAGAAAGGATCCACGAATTGCCGTTATCATCAAAACAGATATCGTAGTTGTTATTGTACGGGAATGATGTAACTTCGTTAAGTTCGCCGTTTTCAAGATACTGAATTGAGTTTGAAGTGATTATCCAGTAGATATCTCTCGTGGGATCCTTCTTTATCCTCATTATAACTTCGCTGGTAAGGCCTTCATCACGTCCAACCCTGTAAGCGTCCCTGCCTTCGATAACGTAAACACCATCGCCATCGGAGCCTGCATAGATCTTGCCGTCGGGGCCTTCGCAAACCGTTAAGAATACCGTATTCTTAACACCTTCCGCAGCACCCACGTTTCTTACGATGCGGCTTCCGGAGATCTCGGTGAATCCGCCGTTTGAACCAACCAGGATACTTCCGTCCTTGGAAAGTGTCATACATCTGATCTGATTGCTTCTGAGTCCGTCGTCGGTGGTGTAATTCTTTATTTGTCCGTCGGGATAAACACAGACAAGACCCAGGTCCATGTTAAAGGTTCCGATCCAGAGCCTGTCCTCATTATCAACAATGATATCCCTTATCCTTGCCCCTTTAAGGTATGAAGTAAGGGAATTTCTGATAAGCTTTTCGTTGGGATCGAATATGGAAAGACCGCTGTCGGTGCCTACATAAAGATATCCGTGATAAAGACAGGTCGCGTTGACTATTTCTTCTTCGCTACCCACCTTCTTTGTAAGGTCCACAAAATTATTCGCAACAATCTTCATCGCTCCCTGTGAAGAAGAAGCAACCCAGATATTTCCCTGATAATCCGCCGTCATCATCTCGATGGAGCTGTCAAAAGGAATGTCATAGATCATATGAAATTCCTTGTTTTCATCAAGATAACCGATATGCTTGGGCGATGAAACCCAGACTCTGTTACAGTCATAATTTATCCAGTGGATCGATCCGAATTCGGGCATTTTTATTTCTTCCAAAGTCTTTATGCCCGCACCGAAATTACCGTAATACAGATGACCGCCGTCGGTACCGATATAAACATTGCCGTTGATGGCGGGATCCGCCATTATGGTTGAGATGGTATCAAGGCCCAGGCTTTTGCTGTCATAGATCTTTGTGATCTCGCAATGTTCTATCTGGAATATGGTTCCGCCGGAAGTCTGTCCGTAAACCTTACCGTCCTTACCCGTATCAAGTCTTAATATCCTCTCCTCGTCAAGATAAAGGCTGTTTAGATTATGAAGAGCGAGATCCGGAGAAACGTAGCATACGCCCGCCGTGGTACCGATGAAAACATTTCCTTCCGCATCTTCCGTAAATACTCTGATTGATGACGAGGGAAGTCCGTCCTGATAGGTATAATGAATTCTCGTATCTTTATCCAGAACAACAACACCGTTGTCGTTTGTTGCTACCCAGAGACGTTCCTTGCTGTCTTCGTAAAAGCCTCTGGCACTGGTAAGTCCGCCTGCGGTATCAAGCCTTAAGAAATCTCTTCCGTCGTGAACGATGATGCCCGCATATCCGCCTATCCAAACATAACCGTTTTTTGTTCCGCAAATGCACATGGAATCAGAGGTAGGAAGACCATTTGAAGCATCATAGACCTCACAGGTGTAACTGACGTCTTTGATCTGCCCCGTTACGGCATAACCGCCTCCGACTCTGGAATCGTATTTTTCATGAAAATCCGCATAAGCTTCATTTTTTTGTAAAACCGGTGCAAGACCGCATATGAGTAACAAAAAGACGGTCAGGCATTTGCAAATTCTCCTGGACATTAAAACCAACTACCTCCGGTTAAACGTTCTGATTATATTTCTTTACAATGATCTTTATTTCGGGAAGGGATTCCATAAAGGCCTCAACACATTTGGGGTCGAACTGGGTTCCGGAACCCTCCATTATCATTTCGAGAGCCTTCTCTATCGGGAATGCGGGCTTGTAAACCCTTGGGGAAGTAAGTGCGTCGAAAACATCTGCAACCGCCATTATACGGGCCGAAAGAGGTATCACTTCTCCGTGAAGTTTCTCGGGATACCCTTTGCCGTCCCAGCGTTCATGGTGATATGCGGCCATGTTTCTTGCTTCCTTTAAGTAATTCTCACCGCCGACGGTATCAATGGCCTTTTCCATTATCTTCTTTCCGTATACGGTATGAGTCTTGATGATCTCATATTCTTCGTCCGTAAGCTTTCCGGGTTTATTAAGAACATAATCCGGTATATTGATCTTTCCTATATCATGAAGAGGTGCGCTTCGAACGATATCGGATTTGAATTTCGGAGTTATCTTCTCAGAATAATAACCAAGCTTCTCAAGTCCCTCAACGATGATCTTTACATAAGCGGCGGTCTTCTGGATATGAGCGCCGGTATCGGAATCCCTGTTTTCGACAAGGTCCGCCATTGTGATGATAAGACCGTCCTGCATCCTTGCGGTGGAATCGGAAAGACGTGTGTTGTTTCTCATCTGCTCGCTCTGATTGGATGTCATTCGACATAATGAGCGATATAGCTTTTCAACCTCATCCCCCGTATGTATTTCCAGTCCCCTTAAACGCTTTACGTTTTCATCCATGGCCTCCTGGGAATTTCCTGCTTCCGCAAAACGGTCAAGGCTCTCTGCCATGGTACTGATGGGATAAACACTGTATATATCCATTACTCTCAGGGCATATATGAATATCAACGCTATAACGGGAGCAAGAACAAGAAAAACCTTGACAACAAAGGATATGAAATAGGCCTTCAGATTGCTGACGGAAGTGATCATGTAAAGATAACATACCACATTTCTGTTTCCGTCCATTATGGGATAGAGGATATGAGCATGCCAGTTTCTGACTTTTGAGGAAAAAACATATTGTACAGACTCGGGAATAGAGCCGTCCGAGAAAAAATACTGCATTTCATGGGACATGGGAAGCACTTCGTTAATAGTGACATTTTTGTCGTTTGTAGCAAAAATATAGGAAAAACCGTCCTCTGACACCCTTATGACAGACAGCTCGTCAAGCCCGGGGGTATTGTTTTTCAGGATCGAAAGAGATCTTTTTAACTGCTTATATTCACTGTCGTTGCCATCGGATCTCATATATGCCGACACTTTTGTCGCATCTATCAGATTTTCCGCATATTTTGCGGTAACAAAGGCATTGGATATGGTCTCCTCTTTCTCGTTTTCAAAAAATATGAAAAGAGCAACGGTGCTCAGAAAAAAAGTCAGGATAAGAAAAGCCCCCAGGAAAGTGGTGGTTATCCTTCTTTTTGATGTGGTCTTTAAATCCTTTCTCCAGTTCCTGATTGATTCGATCTCTTCATTCGAAAGGGGGGACTGTTTCCAAAAGCTGTCACGTATGGAGGCTCTGATCCTTCCGGGAATAAGGAACATTACGATCATGGCCATTGCGGTTACAGCGGCCTTGTCCACAAGATTTAAACATATATTGATAAAAATAAAAACAGGGAGTCTGGGATAATCTGTCGCACCCACCGTAGTTTCAAGCATGTCATAAACAACGCTCTTTTCGGGTCCCGAACTGATCTCCCACTGTATAAGGGAACTGACAATGCCGCTGAAAGCACCGATGGTAACGATATATGCAAGAGTATGTGTGGATTTTCTGAAGGTAAAGCGTTTTGAAGTAAAAAAGACGGTAAAAAGTGCGATGCAGGTACTGATCATCGAGTAGTAAATGCTGTGGCTGTCAAAAACAGAGCACAAAAAATTGGATGCGACCGCAGTCAGGATACCGGGGAGGATACCTCCTACATAAGAAGCGATGATGGTTCCCGCAGTGTCAAGATATACCGGCAGATTAAACGCAGTGGTTATAAATGCCAGTACAAAGTTCATTAAGATACATACAGTTACAAGGATAACGCGATATCCGGCGTTCTGTTTTGTCTTCTGAGAAGAACTGCTCATTATTACTCTCCCCTGTTACTCATATATCGCAGAGTCGAAAATGCACTCCAACATAATAAATCTATCATATTTTTCGTGTACTATCCAGTAAATAAGCGGTTAATAAAAGCCCGGCGCTGCCGCCGGGCTTATGAGTTGATAATATATGTTGTAGATATGAGTGCCAAGAATTTATGCTGTGAAACGGGTCCTGACTCTGACAGGTGCCAGTCGGTCAGACAAGTTCACGGTTTGAAAACCAACCGTTCTCAACTCCCTTGGTGACACCTGATCAGAGCCACCCGTTAATAGAGAGTATATTCATTATCTGTATGCAACTGCCGTCTTGATGCAAAGACAATTGACCTCTAGGGCTGATAAATAATCTTCCTCGGGTGGCATTGATATATGTCACAAAGCGAGTTTTTCACGGTGCTTTTTACCGTGAAATTGTCTGAGCGACTGACATATATCAATGACAGGCCCCGTAAATCAATTACTTAACCTGTCCCTCAAGAACGCCCTTCACTGCACCCATTGCATCCGGAATACCGCTCGGGTTCTTTCCTCCGGCCTGGGCCATGTTGGGACGACCGCCGCCGCCACCGCCTACAAGACCTGCGATGGCCTTGATAAGGTTGCCGGCATGAGCTCCCTTGTTCATCGCATCGTCGGAAGCCTTGGCTACGAGATTTACCTTTCCGTCAAGCTCGGAAGCAAGAACGATAACGCCTCCTCCGATCTTGTCGTTAAGTGAGTCCGCAAGGTCTCTTAAACCGTTCATGTCAACTCCGGGAACGCTTGTGGCAAGAAGCTTAACGCCCTTGACTTCAACAACGTTTGAAAGAACATCTCCCACTGCTTCCTTTGCGGCCTTTGCCTTTAAGGACTCAAGTTCGGACTGTAAAGCCTTGATCTCAGCCTGCATGGAAGCAACCTTCGATACAAGATTTGAGGGCTGGGTCTTTGCAGCCTTTGCAGCTTCATTAAGTTCATTTTCAAGATTCTTGTAGTATGCGATCACGTTGGAGCCTGTGATTGCTTCGATACGACGAACCCCTGCAGCTACGCCGGACTCCGAAAGGATCTTGAAGTTAGCGATATCACCTGTGTGTGAAACATGGGTACCGCCGCAGAGTTCCTTGGAGAAGTCTCCCATGGAAACTACGCGAACGGAATCACCGTACTTCTCGCCGAAGAGTGCCATTGCTCCGCTCTTCTTTGCTTCTTCGATGCCCATTACATCCGTATTTACCTTAAGATCTTCAGCGATCTTTTCGTTAACGATGGCTTCAACCTTTGCTATGTCTTCGGCGCTCATTGCCTGACCGTAAGAGAAATCGAATCTGGTCTTGTCGGGATCCTGATATGAACCCTGCTGATGAACATCCTTGCCGAGAACCTCCTGCAATGCAGCCTGTAAAAGGTGGGTTGCGGAGTGGTTGCGGCAGGTCTTTGCCCTGTTCTCTTTATCTACATTTAAGGAAACCTTGTCGCCTTTCTTAAAGCTTCCCTTAACAACCTTACCGATATGTGCGGTCCTTCCGCCGGATACGTGAACTGCCTCGGTTACTTCGAATACGGATCCGTCATGTCCGAGGATCTGTCCGATATCACCGACCTGTCCGCCCATGGTACCGTAGAAAGTGGTCTTATCAGTGATGACGGAGCCCAAAGCACCTTCCTTGAGCTCGTCAGAAAGTGCATCTTCGGATGCCATTGCAACGATACTTCCGTCGCAGCCCAGTGCATCGTATCCAAGGAATGTGCATTTAACGGAATCATCAAGGCCGTCAAATACGGTTGCATCGGACTTCTGTGAGAAGTTTGCATTTTCTCTTGCAAGCTTCTTCTGAGCTTCCATTGCCTCCTTAAAGCCTGCTTCGTCAACGCTTAAGCCTTCTTCTTCCGCCATTTCGAGAGTAAGTTCGTAAGGGAATCCGAAGGTATCGTAAAGATAGAAAGCGGACTTTCCGTCGATGGATCCGGTGCTCTTTCTTTCGGAAAGGATCTTCTTAAACTCCTTCATTCCGTTTTCAAGAGTGGATTCAAAACGCTCTATCTCTTTCTTTAACTCATTTAAGATAAACTCACGGTTCTCTGTAAGAAGGGGATATGCATCCTTAAATACATCATCGATATAGATGGATGCTGCGGATAAGATATCCTCGGTCTTTAAATTAAGAACCCTTGCATGCCTTACCGCACGACGGATAAGACGTCTCAATACATATCCGGGACCGCCGTTTGAAGGAAGAAGCTTTGCCTCATCTCCTATGAGCATAACGGAAGTACGAAGGTGGTCTGCGATGATACGCATGGACTTTGTAAGCTTCTCGTCGCTTTCGTATTTAACACCGGAAGCCTTCTCAATAGAAGCGATAACTCCCGCAAAAAGGTCGGTCTTGTAAACATCATCGATCCCGTTTAAGAACATCAGGTTTCTCTCAAGTCCCCAACCGGTATCAACATTTTTCTTTGCAAGGGGAAGGAGCTTTCCGTCCTTCTGCTTGTCGTACTGCATGAATACGTCGTTACCTATCTCGACATACTTACCGCAGTGACATCCGGGTCTGCAGTCAGGTCCGCAGGGCTCTTTGTCGGAAACATAGAACATTTCCGAGTCGGGTCCGCAGGGTCCGTACTCAAGTCCCCACCAGTTATCTTCGGCAGGTAAGAAGAACACGTTCTCCTTCTTAAATCCCGATTCTATCCTGTACTTCGCGCCTTCTTCGTCGCGGGGAGCATTCTCGTCGCCTTCGAAAACAGTAGCTGCAAGATGATCCCTGTCAAACTTGAAAACCTCTGTAAGAAGTTCGTAGCTCCACTGACATCTTTCCTTCTTGAAATAATCTCCGAGACTCCAGGAACCCATCATTTCAAAGAATGTAAGGTGGCTCTTATCACCTACACCGTCGATATCGTTTGTTCTGACACAGCCCTGTACATTGCAAAGCCTCGTTCCAAGGGGATGGGGCTTTCCGAGAAGATAGGGCATGATGGGCTGCATTCCCGCAACGTTGAACATTGCCCCGGTGGATCCGTCGGAAACCAGTGAAACGGCGCCTACATCAACATGTCCTCTCTCTTTATAGAAATCTAACCATTCTTTTCTTAACTCTTTTGAAGTGATCTTTCTCATGACAATAACCTTTCCGTGAATAATTTAGAACGTGAATTTGTCCGCAAAATAAGCATCAAGATCCGCTATGGCGACTCTTTCCTGTTCCATGGAATCACGGAAGCGTACCGTTACCATGTTGTCCGTTTCGGACTCGAAATCGTATGTTACGCAGAAAGGCGTTCCGATCTCGTCCTGACGACGGTATCTCTTACCGATGTTTCCTCTGTCGTCGAACTCACAGTTATACTTCTTTGAAAGTTCTGCATAGATCTTCTCTGCACCCTCGTTAAGCTTCTTTGAAAGAGGAAGCACACCGATCTTGACGGGAGCAAGTGCGGGATGGAAATGAAGCACCGTTCTCATATCGGGCTTATCTTCCGTTCCGATGTTCTCCTCATCGTAAGCTGCGCAAAGGAATGCAAGAACAACACGGTCAGCACCGAGTGAAGGCTCGATAACATAAGGAACGTACTTCTCGTTGGTCTCATCGTCGAAGTAGCTCATATCCTGACCGGATGTATTCTGATGCTGGGTAAGGTCGTAATCGGTACGGTCTGCGATACCCCAGAGCTCGCCCCAACCGAAGGGGAATAAGAACTCGATATCCGTTGTTCCCTTTGAGTAGAAGCAAAGCTCCTCGGGAGCATGGTCACGAAGTCTCATCTCGTCTTCCTTTATACCAAGGCTCATAAGCCAGTCACGGCAGAAGCCTCTCCAGTATTGGAACCACTCAAGATCCGTACCGGGCTTGCAGAAGAACTCAAGCTCCATCTGCTCGAACTCTCTTGTTCTGAAGGTAAAGTTACCGGGAGTGATCTCGTTACGGAAGGACTTACCGATCTGTCCGATACCGAAAGGAACCTTCTTACGGGATGTACGCTGTACATTCTTGAAGTTGACGAAGATACCCTGAGCTGTCTCGGGGCGAAGGTAAACCGTGTTCTTTGCATCCTCGGTAACGCCCTGAAAGGTCTTGAACATAAGGTTGAACTGTCTGATATCGGTAAAGTTGTGCTTTCCGCAGGAAGGACAGGGAACGTTGTTATCTTCAACAAATGCCTTCATCTCCTCCTGAGAGAATGCGTCGATAGGCTTGGGAAGTGTGATGCCCTTCTCTGCCGCATAATCCTCAATAAGCTTGTCCGCACGGAATCTCTCATGACACTCCTTACAATCCATAAGGGGATCAGAGAATCCGCCGAGGTGACCTGAAGCCACCCATGTCTGGGGATTCATTAAGATCGCACAGTCAACGCCAACATTGTAAGGGCTCTCCTGAACGAATTTCTGCCACCAGGCCTTTTTAACATTATTCTTAAGCTCTACGCCAAGATTACCGTAATCCCATGTGTTTGCAAGTCCGCCGTAGATCTCGGAACCGGGATATACAAATCCTCTTGACTTTGCCAAAGCTACGATCTTCTCCATTGTCTTTTCCATAAGCCGTGTCTCCATTTTCCTTATTATTTATAAATTGACATAAAAATACCAGTAGATTATATTCCAAATCCACCGGCATTTCAACTTGATATTTTCATTATTCGCACATAACTTCAAGTATTTCAAGGCTGTTTAGCTTCCGATCCACGATCCGTTTCCTTTCTTCACCGGCCAGGAGCCTCAGTTTTTCGTTCCCGTCATCCTTTAAGGAAAAAGAAAACAGCTTCTCTATGGAAGCTCCGATTATATAATCCACCGCAGCCTTTATGTCAGCTGAATTCTCACCCAGCCGTTCCGGTGGAATAAGATCACCTTCGATCACGAACATCTTAAGTTCAAACACGGTCTTTACAAAGGAATTGTCCAGTTTTTCGCTCTTAAGTCCCTGCAAAGCCCTGTAGACCAGTAAAAGAACAAGGGCCTCGTCATTGTTCTCCCTTGTGTAATAATCCGCAAGTTCCAGAAAGTACATTCCGTAATAGGCGGCATTAAGATCATCCCTTAAAAACTCAAAGAAGTTAAGCACCTTTGCATCCTGAAGCCTGTAGGCGGACTTGCCCACATAAAGGGAAAACTCTCCGAAAACAAAGAGATCCGCCACAGCGCCGAAACGGTTGCCCTGTCTTCTTGCGCCGGGAACAAACACCGTTATCTTTCCCGATTCCTTCGTAAGGACCGTAAGGCGTTTGTCGTATTCCCCCGAAGGAAAGGCTCCGATGACCATACCCGTAACTTTCATAAAATCCTGCATGATCATCGAAGCCTCCTTTCGTTTTATTTTTTTACTTTGAAATCATCGGCATTGTACCCGAAGTTTTTAAGCAGGAATTCCGAATCCCTCCACTCTTTCTTTACCTTTACAAAGAGCTTTAAGTTAACCTGCTGTTCAAGCATCTTCTCTATCTCGAATCTGGCGTTGGTGCCTATCTTTTTAAGCATCGATCCGCCCTTGCCGATTATGATGCCCTTATGAGAATCCCTTTCACAGACGATGGTGGCCTCAATATCCACGATCTTTCCGGAAAAGTCCATCTTCTCTATCATTACCGCGATACCGTGAGGTATCTCCTCGTTTAAGGCATGGAGAGCCTTCTCTCTGATCATCTCCGCCGCGATCTGCCTTACCGGCTGATCCGTCACCGTATCCTCGTCATAGAAGGGCTGCCCATAGGGAAGATATTTAAAGATACAGTTTAAAAGTTCATCCGTATTGGTGCCTTCCGTAGCACTTACCGGAACTATTTCATCGAAATGACAGCTGTCCGAAAAATAACGTATCCTTTCGGGTATCAGTTCCCTTTTCACTGCATCGATCTTGTTCATGACCAGGATCTTCGGAGTGTTTACGGTCTTTAACATTTCAAGAATGTCCTTCTCGCCGTTTCCCAGATCCTTTCCGGCCTCCACCATCCAAAGCACCACATCAGCATCCTTTATCGATGAATTTGCGGCACTCATCATATAATTTCCCAATTTGTTCTTGGCCTTATGAAGTCCCGGCGTGTCAAGAAAAACAACCTGTCCCCGCTCATCGGTATAAACCGTCATTATGCGGTTTCTTGTGGTCTGGGCTTTGTTTGAGGTGATTGCGATCTTCTGCCCTATGAGTTTATTCATCAGTGTGGATTTGCCCACATTCGGCCTTCCGATTATGGTTGCAAATCCGGCTTTAACCTGTTTATTGTCCATTCGTATTATCTTCCTGTGTAACTGCGGGCTGCACCTGCTGAGCCTGCATCTGCTGAGCCTGTGCCTGTGCTGCCGCATAAGCCATAGCCGCGCGCTGGGCGTTCTTCTTTGCGGTACTCTTCTTTGCTCCCTTTACGATGGCCATTACGATGACGAATATGATGAAACATACAAGAAGGAATACAACAAGTCCCGGAAGTGCGCCTACGAAGTCGATGAGGAAGTTCTTAAAGCCCTTTACAACCCGGCTGATACCGTTGCTGAAGGATCTGGAAACCTGCTCACCATAGCTTTCGGGCTCGGGCTCTGTATAAACCTCAACCTCGCTTATGTTCATGTAGATCGTTGTGTAATCAACGAGATTGTCATAGGTACGAAGCTGTGACTCCATGGATTCCAGCTGATAACGGATATCCGTAAGTCTCTGCTCGATGGTAAGCATGTCCTCGATGGTCTCGGCCTGCTCAAGGAACACAAGAAGTCTTTCTTCTTCAGCCTTGTAGGTCTTCTTCTTACTCTCAAGATCAACATAGGACAATGTCACATCCTCAACGGAAAGTGACTGATTTGTGATATTTGCGTTTTCTCCCACCATCTTTAAGAATTCATCCGTCTGCTTTACGGGGATCCTTAATGTGAGATTTGAGTAACGGGTATTCTTGTAAGAAGAATAGGAACTTCCGTTATATGTGTTTAAATTCTGGATATATCCGCCAAGCTGTGAAACCTTTGACTCGACCATTGCCACAAAGCCGTCGAAATCCTCGGTCTCAACATCCACATTGTGAGTCTTGATGAGTTTTCTTGAGGAATCATCATACTCCTCGGCCTTTGACGTATCCGCCTCCGTTGAAGGCTCTTCACGGTATCCTTCCTCATCATAATAACCGTAATCATAATAATCTGCCGATTCATTGGTATAAGCAGCAGTTGCGGACGCTGCGGATTCATACTTGGCGGAATCGCCGGACGCTCCGCAGGCCGCAAAACTTACGGCTATAAATGCAGAAACAAATAACAAACCTAACTTTTTCACATTCTTCATAATTTTCTCCTCCCAAAGAAAGTTTATGATCTTGTTAAGGGAAGGACTTCCTTGAACAGATGTCTGTCCTTGTCTATCGCTTCCTCTCCTCCCACGCAGCAGATATAAGGATCTTTCGTTATCGCCTCCAGATATTTCGCCAGATCTCTTATGTCCTTTGAATCCGTTGACAAAAGTTCGTCACGTTCCGCTTTAAGCATCTCGTTGGTTACCCTTGACCTGTACATTGCAAGAGCCTTGGCAGCCTTCATGGAAGGTGTAAGGGGTGTGTCAAGATCCCCCACCGCCGAAATAACAAATCTCTCGCAAAGCTCTTCATCATCCGGAAAACTTCCTATATATTCCGCAGCCTTCTTAAAGACATCCACGGTCTTTGAAAGATTCGGATCTCTGTAGGATACCATAAAGGTGTCTCCGGACCTTCTGAAAGCACAATAAGCTCCGTAGGCTCCTCCGAGAACACGAACATTGTTCCAAAGATAATCTGATGAAAGTATCGTCCTTAAAACAGAGAGTCTTGAAGTATAATCAAGTCCCGCCTTTTTAAAGTCACCGGCGATACCCACATACTGAACCTGCGAAGCAGATGTAAATGCTTCTTCTTTATCCGCTGCTTCACAAGTATAACCCACAGTTTTTGCATTTTTCGAAGGAACATTCTTAAGAAAATCTGAAAATGCTCCGGCAAAGGCCTCAATGCCCTGCTTTTCCGCACAGACGGAAACAAAAAGGTTCTCCTTTGCAACAACAAAACTCATGGCTTCCTTCATCTTTTCGATGAAGCCGTCGATCTTATCGTCAAAATCATCGAGAAGGTCCTCAAGTACCCTGAACTGCTCCATTCCCGAAAGGATCTCTGCCAAAGCACCGCTCTTGCTGTAATAAGAAGCAAGTCTTGAAACGCTTACGGAATCGCCGCTTGAGATCATATATCCCTTAAGCTTTGTCCTGGTTTCGGAAAGGATCTCCTTTAAACGTTTTTTATCATCAAAATCCGTGGTAAGCAGGATCTCCTCCGCAAGCTTAAGTGCCTGAGGGATCTTTTCGTAAAGGACCTTTGTTTTTACTTCAAGAAGTGCATCGAAATCATCTCCGCTGCGCTTGTAGATCGCGGTATTTGCGGATAATGAACCGGTATTTATCTCTATCTCGTTGGCAAGGTCTCCGTAGCTGTAGGATCGTGTGCCGGCCCTTCCGAGAGCGATCTTTGCGATGGAAAAATAAGGGTAAAGCTCCTTCGGAAGTCTCTCAAGAGAAAAGCCCACACTTGCATAGGCTATGCCGTTTGTGAAGATCTCGGTCTCAATGAAAGTAACTCCGTCACGCTTTGTTTGCGCATATTCAACCCGCTTGATATCCCTGTCTATATCGTTTATTGAAAGGGTGGGAATGGTGGCAAGGGCCTCATCCGAATCCTCGGATTCCTGATATGCCTTTAATGCCTTTGTATCCTCTATGAGCTTGATGATCTCTTCTTTTGAAAGAGAATCCTTGTATGCCTTTAACTTATCCGCAAGCTTCTTGTCCTCCGCTGCGGAAAGTCCCTTTACGGGAACCACCTTCATGATGGTCTTGTGATTGTTTTCAAGAATCCTTTCCTTGAGAACACGTTCAAAGAAATCATCCTTAAGATGTTCCCTTAATCTCTTAAATATCGCGTTCTGCTTAAGAGCCGGGAAGATATCGTCGTCGGTGTAGTTCCATGCATCAAAAACAAACATTCCGTATACGATACCCCGGGGGTAATAGCCGTAATCCGCCTCTCTGTAGGAAAACTCCTGATTGGTGATGGAAGCTTCAAGAGTCTTTCTGTCGAAGCCTTCCTTTATGACTTCACGGATCGTATCCTCTATTATAGAAACAAAACGTTCCTCATCTTCGGCATTCGCATTCTGGGCAACGATACTGAATACGGGCTGACCGATATCGTCGATCAGTGAAGCGTATACATTGTCTCCGATACCTGCGTCGATGAGGCGTTCCTTAAGCTTTGCCCCGGGAACGCTGCAAAGAGCGTAATTGATAACGTTCATCGCTTCGTTGATCTCGGTTTCCGTATAATCGGAGCAGACCACGTTATAGGTAAGGAAGGTAGCGTTCTTCTCGCTTTCTTCTTCCGAAAGGGAATACTGCCTTTCCATATACTTCGGTGCGTCAAAGGGCTTCTGAAGTTTGATCTCCGTATGGGGATCGATCATTTCGTATTTGCTTAAATACTCCTCGTCGATGTACCTAAGTTTCTCCTCGAAATCCATATCGCCGTATAAAAAGATCCTTGAATTGGAAGGATGATACAGACGCTTATGGAAGTTTATGAACTCCTCATAGGTAAGATTCGGAATATATTTCGGATCTCCGCCGGATTCGACTCCGTACTGAGTGTCCGGGAATAAGCTCATGTAACTGTAATTTGCGCAGACTTCCTCGGGATTTGAGTAAACTCCCCGCATCTCGTTATAAACAACACCGTTGATGGTGATATCCCCTTCTTCATCCTCAAGTTCGTAATGCCAGCCCTCCTGAAGGAAGGTTTCGGGGGTCTGATAGACCATGGGCTTAAATACTGCATCAAGATAAACCCTGAAAAGATTGTCAAAATCCTTGCCGTTACAGCTTGCCACCGGGTAAAGGGTCCTGTCGGGAGCCGTAAAGGCGTTCATGAAGGTGTTTAAGGAACCCTTGCCAACCTCTGTCATTGCGTCCTTGACGGGATACTTCTCCGAACCGCATAAAACCGCGTGTTCAAGTATATGGGGTACTCCCGTGGAATCCGTGGGGATAGTACGGAAGCCTATCATAAGCGCTTTGTTCTCATCATCATTTGAGATGAGGCAGACCCTTGCGCCTGTCTTATCGTGTTTAAGGATGTATGCTGTGCTTCCTACATCCGTCAGCTCCTCTTTCTTTACAAGGGTGTAATTCTTACATCCGGCAAATTCTTTCATACCAGTAATCATTCTCCTACTTAAGATCCTCGGGGATCTCTATTTCTTCGATCTTGTTTCCGCAAAGTTTAAGCGCTGACAGTATATAGTTTTCGGAAAGCTTTGACTCCTCGGAAAGCTCCGAAACAGTCACTTTTCTGGCAAGAAGCTTTGACAGGTTCTTTGCGGCCTTTGCCACCTTCTCAACCTTCTTTACCATCTTCTCGTTCTCGCCCATTTCATCCATATGCCTTGCGATAATATCCTGCATGGCATCCATGGCGATCTTACCGAAATAGCCGTCCACTTCCTCGGGATGCTCAAGGCTTCCGAGACCTTCAAGGGCCATAACAAGGGCGATATTTGCCTCGCCCACAAGATCCTCCACAAGAACGCCCTGTCCCGCGTAGAGTTTCGCTATATCCACCACGTTCACAAGATAATCCCGAAGCACCATGTCGCATGCATCCTTGTCACCTGCTATGGCGGAGATCCTGAAAGCCTCCCTTTCGCCCTTTGTAAGCTGCTTTGAAGCTTTAAGATCTTCAAGATAATACTCAATATACTTCTTCTCGTCCTGTGTTATGAATTCATCGGTATCGATCTTCTCGTTTAAACCGATCTTCTTTTCCTTTAAATAGTCAACAAGAACCTGCTTCTTTGCGCTGTCGTCCTTTGCCTCCGGGAAGATATCGAAAAGCTGGTCTTCAAAGATAACATTCTCCTGATCCTGCGCCAGTTCAAGAAGTTCGCCTATTCTTTTTATAAATTCGCTCTGTTCACTCATTTATCCGTTACTCCACATGTTTGTGATTGAAAAGATGCTCGTTACAGTATTCGTAATTTCCGTTGCATTTAGAGCAGAATCTGAACTGTAACTCGGGATTTGTAAGCTCTGTACGACCGCATATGGCACATTTGTGACGTGCTATCTGACTGCCGCCCCAGGAGTATTCCGGAGGGGGTGCAGCAGCCTTCTTAAACTCCTGTCTCCTCTTTATGTCCTTGGGATTAAAGCGGCTTAAGTTCTTAGTGCTGAAGAAGAAAATGGCGAAATTGAGCAAAGACGCAAAGATCGGAACCGCTGCAAACCATGCGCCGTATCTGATATAGGTAAACGCAGACATTCCCACGATCACTACATAAACAATTGCCATCCACTTCATCTTTATGGGAATGAAGAAATAAAGCATGACCCTCATATCCGGGAAGCAGGCCGAAAAAGCAAGGAATATGGACAGGTTGATATAGTAAGTGCTGATGAAATCACCGATGGAATACTGCATTCCCGTAAGTGCCATGATCCCGTATACAGCAAATGCACTTATGAAGGTGAGGAAAATTCCGCCGAAGATATAGAGATTGAATCTGAATGCCCCCCAGGACCTTTCAAGTGCCATTCCCAGCTGATAATAAAGAATGAACATGAATATGGCCCAGATGGGACTGTCCGTAGGCGGGATAAAAAGCCATGTAATTATACGCCAGTACTGATGATCATGGATGATATAATAGGGCTCAAGTGTCATGTAACCCAAAAGATCCAGGTTTCTCATCCAGCCGATGAACTTCATTGCATAACCTACGACATAGCATGCAAGAAGATAAACGATAAGGTTGTTTACGGCAAATCTGCCGAATCTTTTTTCCAGTTTGTTCATAAAATAACCACTCCTTAAAAATCTATTTCAGTTTAGCATTTTAAAAATCAAATGACAACGAATGCCCCGATCTTTTATGAAATTTATGTTTATTTAATATTTCAAGGCGGTTATTATTGTTGCTTTTTGTAGTCTCGTAAACTATAATGTTACACTGATGTTTTGTGTTATTTCTTATTTATATATGTTTTAAAAAGGTGATATTTAATGTACAGTTTAGGAATCGACATTGGGTCAACAACGGTTAAGATCGCAATACTTGACAGCGATAAAAATGTTCTTTTTTCCGATTACAAAAGACATTTTGCAAATATACAGGAAACATTGAACGACCTCTTGAAGGAGGCTAAGGAGAAGCTTGGCAATTTAGAGGTCCATCCCATGATCACCGGATCCGGCGGTCTTACCCTGGCAAATCATTTGGGCGTTCCCTTTAACCAGGAGGTTATCGCAGTTGCCACCGCCCTTCAGGA
>JAEEIN010000087.1 GCA_016281385.1 Lachnospiraceae bacterium
CAGGGGCTGTTGATATCACAGCGCCCCAGGTGGTATTCACGTTTCTTTTCGCCTTCCGAAAGAGTTTCGGACATTTTGACCTTCATCCGCCCTTCGTCTGAACGGGCGAAATCGTCCAGCATTGAAACTATCTCGTCGATATTTTTGTTTTCGAAATCCATAATTTCACCTAATCTGCATAGCGTATTGCAGTTGCCGTAAACTTTCCGCCGCTGGTCAGTTTGCACTTATAATAGATTCCATCGTAAGTGCAATAGAAGGTTGCAGTTGCGGAGATTGAATTCCAGTAGGATTTGTTGTACTGCAGATAGTAATGATAAAAAGTCCAGTAAGAACTATCAGCATCACCGGGTTCTAATACAGTTTCGCCATTTTCAAAGACCAGAGCGGCACTGTAATTGTATGTGTAAATATATTTGTAAAGTTTGTAATACCAATAGGTATATACATATTTACATGTCAGGTCGATCTGTGCATCGGCAAGAAGATCAAAGGCAAAATCTTCGTTACCTATATTTTCTATACTCAGCGTGGCGTCTGATCTGTCATAATCATAATCGTAATAATCCGAATTAACCGTGAAATATAATTTTCCTTTTATGTTCGGCTTATCATATGACTTTCCGAAGCCTGCTACGTCCGACAAATCGCCGGTAACATTCACGGATTTACCGCCCACCTTGTCTTTAACAACCACTGCGACCTTATAGAAATATTTCTTTCCTGCAGAAAGTTTCTTTACGGTATAGGTGGTCTTTGTTGTTGTTCCGACCTTGGTATACTTTCCGGTCTCGGAAGTCGACTTGTAAAGGATATAGTTTACCGCACCGTCAACCTTTCCCCAGGTTACTATCTGCTGACTCGATGCTTCCTTAACCTTGGAGGGTCTTGAAACATCTACATAATCAGGAGCGGCAACCTTCTTCCACTGTGCATAGAGAACGAGAGTCTCACCGTCATTTCCGTCATTTGTGATCGACGCATTGGCAGGATAAGGTATTCCGCTTCCGTCTGCCTTTGTATTCCAGCATGCAACGGTATTGTCGGTAATATGGTAATTCTTCTTGTATGCAAAGTTCGAGAGCTTAATGCTCTTACCGCTGGCAATGGTCTGACTCTTCATGCTTCCACTGTTAGATCCGTTGCCGTTATAAACAACGGTATAGAACATGGACTTTTTAACGATCTTAAAGGTTGCGGTCTTGGTGCCGGTATAATTACCCTTTCCGGAGATCATTACCTTTGCAGTGCCGTTTTTGTAATTGTTAGCATAATCGGTTATCTCATAATCTTCCGGAAGTAATGTCTCTTTACCGATCTTAACAACAATCTGATCCTTACCGGGAGTTACTGCATTTCCGGTATAAATCTGGCTCGGTATGGTCACTTTTGCCTTGGACAGAGATTTTAAAGCGATCCTGTAAGTATAGGGAGTCTCTATCTCGGTCGATACAGTTGTAAGCGTTCCTTCGTAATTACCTTTTCCGCTGACTTCGATCCTTATTATGGTTCCTGCTCCGGGAATATCCGTTGCCTGAACTTCTTCATCCTTGTTTCTAAATATCTTGTTGGGAAGGATCGTATCCTCCGCGTAGAAGTACCTAATATTTTCGTAATCGGTTCCGTTCTTAAGCTTGTTTCCGTTTTCGTCCTTAATTACCGGAGCAGACTTAAACTTTCCGGTTTTGTTTGCGAAGATCACATCGGGCGCTGTAATTGAAAAATCCGAAATATCCTTTTTGACGATCGAGAAATATTTCGTTATCTCAGAACCTGCAAACTGTCCCTTACCGGTTATCGTTACAGTAGCAACGCCAAGCTTCTTATTGTTCTTGTAGGACAGAGTATAATCCTCGCCTTCCGTCAAGGTAACTGATTCACGTTTAATTACAGGTTTCGGGGTCACTCCGTTCTTGGAAAAAGTATATTCAGGATCGAGAGTCACATCTTTTTCAGCAATATCATATGTCGGAAGGATTTGATACGAGGCATCTACCCTATCGGTATAATTTCCTTTGCCCCATATGACAGCCGTTACATAATTCCCGGGAAAGATCGCTCCTGTAATGAAGTAATCAACATCATAGTCCTTGGATCCAAGCTTATTACCCTCGTCATCAATGACCGTGACTTTTGTTTCATAATCACCTTCAATGCCTGAATAAAATTTCTTTTCGAAGGTCCAGGAAGCTAGGGAAATCGATCTTGGTACCACATCAAAATTAGCTGTGAAGGATCCCTTGAAATTGCCGATACCCTTTATGGTAATGGTAGGTGCCTTCTTATCTGAAGCATTTGCAACTTTACTATTGTTTTTGTATGTCACCGTGTAGTCGGTTTTTTCCCTAAGTTCGTTTTCACCAAAGGTTATCGTAAACTCGGGCTTTGCACCTGACTTTGAATATGTGGCAACGGCGCCTTCTGAACCGAATTCAAGATTTGAAAGCGACAAAGTTGCCTGATCCACAGTGATCTTTGTTGTTTTTGCTCCGGTGTATTCACCGATACCGACTATGACAATATCGTATTTACCTGCGGAGATCACATCACCCGGAGTCACGATGGTAAAGTCTTCATCGGGAGTCAGAGGGTTTCCGTTCAATGATACAGAAACAAAATCCTGCAGTTCTATATTTGTACCTGTATAAACAGGCTTACTTGCCGCAACAGATGCTTTTGAAAGATCGATCTTTTCGGGATCGACTGCATATGCATTTATGGTAAAGTTTCGTGTTATAGAGCCTGTGTAATCACCTTTTCCGGTAACGGTTATGGTTGCGGTTCCGGGATTTTTGTTGTTCTTGTACTTAACGGTATAATCAGTTCCGTTTTTAAGCAAAGTTTTGTTACTGTATACACGGAAGTCACAGGTTATGTTCCCTCCGGTGTAAAAAGTCTCGGCCGGTATACCGTAAGTCCAAAGACCTGTCGGTATGTCTGCGGGGCTTGTATATCCGGAAGCTTTAGCATCATCCTCTGCATCTCCCCAGTCTTTGTTCTCAGCATTGACTCCAATTGTATAAGCTGTTATCTCACTGTCTTTATATGAATCTTTAACTGCAAATGCCTTTATTACAAGATTATGATCTTCATCTGCCATATCTTCCGATACAACGATGGCATCTGTATATCTGATGGAATCCCTTGTGGGATCCGAATCATCCAATGTATAGTATATCGTCGCGCCGGGAGTAGCAGTTGAAAGGCTTATCCTAGAGCCCGGGAATATACTCATTGCTTCTTCCGGGATATCGGTTTTAACCCCGGCTACCTGATAAACAGTACTGTATTTTGCATATAAAGTATGGTCTTCGGTTTCCTTTACGATATCATCTGCGGTTACAAGTGTACCAACCGCGGTGTACCATCCCATGAACTGAAGATCATCTCCGGTCTTTGGAAGAAGAGGCTTGGGCAGATCATCAAAAACAACCTTTCCTAAAGAATCTTCTCTGTATCCGTAGGCATTTCCGCCATATACGATGATAGAATTGTCGGAAAGCGTACCCTCGCCGGGATCCAGCGTTACAGTCACAGCCCTCGTATACCAGTGCGCATAGAGAGTTGTATCTTCCGTGATCTCTACTGTGTCAAAATCGCTTATAAGATTTCCACCGACCTTCGCATCATACCATCCCCAGAAGTTGTACCCACTTCTTGAAACTTCGGGAAGGTAATCAAATGAAGAGCCATAAGTCACTTTCCTGCTCTTTTCGGAAACGGTTCCGCCGTTTGCATCAAAGGTAACCGTGTATGTATTTATCTGCCAAATTGCATAAAGAGTAAATGAAGTATGACTGAGATCTACATCAAATTCGATCTCCGTACCCGCTGTATAGATCTCTCCTTCTCCATTTGCATCAAAACACCAGCCCATAAAAGCATATCCGGGCTTGATAAATCTGTTTGCGGGAAGTTTTACCTTACCGTCAGCAGTTCTTAAGCTCTTTTTTGCTACAGTGCCGCTCGTTGCAGTATTTCCGTCAAAATTGACTTCGTAGGGGATGTCATTCCACTGGGCATAGAGATTAATTATTGTCCCCTCGGCTGCTTCAAAATCAACCGTATCCCCAGGCTGATAAACATTTTCGGGGTCATTCTCAGAAGTTCCCCAGCCTGCAAAAGTAAAGCCCTTACGCACAAACTCATTTGCAGGAAGTGTAATTGTGGTTCCTACAGGTATATCCATTGCTGAAACATGACCGCTTGTGCTTCCGTTTCCGTCGAAACGTACTCTGTAGCAACCATCCGGAACCACCGTGCAATCTGTTGTAAATGCCTTTATGCAGATATTTCCGAAATCGAAATAATAATTGTAATAATCTTTGACATCGATCCATTTACCGCTGTAGTCGTCATAAACAAAGCTTTCACCCTTTGAGCTGGCTGCATGAGTTTCCAGGAAGCCCCAGTCATCTGAACATTCAACATCAATATATTTGGCGTTGTCAGTTTCTACAACGACGGAAAACTTAGAACCCTTCTTTAAAAGTACAGGTTCCTCAAGTTTCACTGTATAGTATCCCGCAAAAGTGGTCACACCCGAAACAGTAGCAGCCGGTGTAGTATCCTTTTCAGGCTGTCCGCTCTTTACATCCGTATATACCTTGATCGTATAAGGTACGCCGGAATAGTCAGTCGCTGAAAAAGCAACTGCATCCAGCTGCTCTTCATCCGAGCAGGCCTTACCTTTGACGGTAAAGATATTTGCGGTTTTTAATTTTCCTATCGCAGAAGAAACAGTTGCGCCGTCATACTGGTAGTTATTATCATACGTATCTGCTGGAACAAAGATCTGCTGATACATATTATTATAATTCAGACTCTTGTCATAATATGACATCCAAAAATACGAATATGCTGACCATTCGGATGTGGTAGACCAGCTATTTCTTATAAGCCAGGCTCCGTTTCCTGCAGGAGTTTGGGGACTAAACTTACTCTTTGAGTAAGTGTCGTCCCATCCGACTATACTGATAGCATGGTTGGACGAGCTTTCAATATCATAGTAAGAATTATTTGAATCATTGAAATAATAATCATCCCAATAAAAACTTGCCGCAACGGCACCGGATTCCATAATAGCTCTCTTTATGTCATCTCTGTTGGTTTGAGGATCAAAGATCCTTACATCTGTCAGAATAGCGACATCATCATATGCATATTTTTTGTCCGGATTTTTAGGTAAAGTTTCTTTTCCTGTTGGATATTTTAAATCAGAATTTTCGTTAGTAACACCCATCCATGTTGCAAGCGCTCTCCAGGTAAGACTGTTGTTTCCACCACTTGCAAGATAATTTTCTTCCTGACACGTATTGCCAAGGTTTGAATAACCAAGTTTTGTATAATCCCCGTGAGTTCCACCCATGGGATCTTCCACGGTATTATAGAAGAAATATGCAAGGGCAAGTTCGCTCCAGTTAACGCTTGTTTTTGCCTTACCCTGCTTGATCATACTGATCTCTGCGGTGGCTACGGCAGCATGAGCCCAGCAGCTTCCCCAGGGATTCTGATCCCTTGTTGAAGGATACTGTTTCTTTAACGTATCGAGATCTGTGTTGTAAGAAGAGCGTAATGATTCCGCATTATACTCATTTTCAAGGGAATCAGAGTCGGGAATGTAAGCAGGAGCATCATGATCCTTGGGTATATCCCTGTATGTAAGCATATATTTCTCAGGTATGCTCTCTTCCTCATCAGCCTGAGTATCATCAATAACATCTTCACCGTTGTCTTCCGGTTTCACCGGATCCGGCGTTTCTTCACCCGTTGAAATATCCCGGACGATCACGTCATCGCTATCACTTACATCTCCGTTATAAATATTCTCTCCGGCGCTTACGTCATTTACATACTCCGTGGTACCTTCCGCCAAAGCGGGAAGATCAAAATTTGTGAACGCCAAAAAGACAGCCAGTAATCCTGCTGTCAGCCTTCTTGCTAAAAAGCGTGTTCTTTTCTTCATTCAACTATCCTCGCATGCTTTTTTTATTTAGCATTCCGATTCATTCCCCGTATTGCAAATTCCCTATATATTTCGAAGCTCTTCTTTGTAATTCTGAGCTTCTTCTTTAAGGCCAAGGGCCTCATAGATCCTTATCAGGCCTTCTAAGGGAGTTTTTCCCATGGAATTTATATCCAATATGGCTTTGGTCTCATATCTGGCATTATAGTACCAAAGTACCGCCTCTTTCAAATCTCCCAGCTCTTCAAAGTAGGAGCCTATGAGGCAGCACATATCGCTGCTTCCCTCGCTGGCCACATCCTTTAGTGCAAATTTAAGTACCATGTTTGCATCCTTTTCAATGACAGCCACCTTTGTAAGCACCACAAAGACCATCTTAAGAAGGTCATTATCCAGGTTTTCATCCTCTGAAAGCCCCTCAAAATATTCCTTCGCAAGAAGAAAATCCTCATCCGTTCCTGCGATCATCAATTCCCTTGCGTACATGGGGATCAGGCGACGGCTTAACTGCCCCTGCTTCCCGATGGCTTTCCTGAAAGTCCGAAGATCGCGTCCGGCATGACTTTCTTCCTGAAGGTGCAGTATATCGATATCGGAATCGTAGACCACCGGCGCTTCCCTGATCACTTCGTGGATCGGATCCACGAACTTAAACTCACGGATCCTTTTATAAAGCTTTGCCCGGGGCTCTCTGTCAAAATTATAGACAGAGCCGTTGGAAAGCTGATTTACGTAGTACATCTGTACCACTTCAACATCTCCGTCCAGAGCTTCCTTGAGGATCATGAACTTCTTCTGATTCTCCTCATCCAATACTTCGTCTGCATCGGCCATGTAGATATAATCACAGGTGGCCTTGCTCATTGCAAAGTTTCTTGCGGCTGCAAAGTCATCGATCCATTCGAAATCATAGACCTTGTCCGTGTACTCCTTTGCAATGGCCTTTGTGGCGTCCGTCGAACCCGTATCAACTATGACGGCCTCGTCATAAATCCCCTTAAGGGAATCAATGCAGCGCCTCAGTATCTTCTCTTCGTTTTTTACGATCATACAAAGGGAAATGGTAGCCATGTCTTTCTCCTACTGTGGATAAACAAGCCTGTCTTCCTTAATATCGTATAAAACATTATCAAGGAATCTCTTTGATAAATACTTTGCCATGGGAAGGTTCTGATCCAGGTAATTACCGCAGTCCTTTGCCGCAGCTCCCGGAATGTCTCCTTCAAAATCTCTCATGAACTCGAACATTTTCGTCATGAGTGTCACAATGTCCTTACTCTCAAGATCTCCCGCAAGAAGAAGATAGAATCCCGTTCTGCAGCCCATGGGCCCAAAATAAACGACTCTGTCCTTCCACTCTGCATCATTTCTTAAGAAGGTTGCTCCGAGATGCTCAATGGTATGCACCTCGGCCGTGTTCATGACCGGCTCCTCATTGGGAGAGGTCATTCTGATATCAAATGTGGTTACCGTTTCAGCTCCGATATGATCCTTTCTTGATACATATACGCCGGGCTGAAGCTTGATGTGATCGATGGTAAAGCTTGCAATTTTTTCCATAATCATTCTCCGCTTACTGCTACATTCCTGATCTTAATGACTTCGGGTCCTTCATAGTTGGCAAGTTTCTGCATCTCCCTTGAGAACTTAAGATCCTTCATTCCCTCGATGATGCTTCCGTTTACCGACCCACCTGTCACAACCGATCTGTTTCCGTTTTCGTCATATAAATATGCAAGTCTGATCTCGCCCTTGAAGTGTCCGTCAAGACTGTCCATCTGGAAGTCCGAGAAGTTAACAACGTGGAGACAGTTCTTCTTTAATTCGTCGCTCTTTACGCTTCCTTCGGGAAGAAGGACCTTTGAGTAGGTACCGATCTTCGGGATTCCGAGATAATCACAGAATCTCTGAGCTCCGTGAAGTGTCCTAAGAACACCTTTCTCGATGAAGGGCCTCTCGATCATTCTGATACCCTCGTCATTAAAGGGATCGTTGACACCTAACTTAATGTTCAGAGCATCGCCCTTAACATCCTCGCCCTGTATGTTCTTTCCCACTTCATAGTTTGAATATCCCTGATAAACATATGCGGCATTGGATCTGTCAAGGAAGAATGTCATAAGCTCCTGAAGATACTTGCCGGAAAGAACAACGTCATAGTTGCCCTTCTTAGGCATATTCGTTGCAACAGCTCTGTCCTTTGTAAGAACAAGGGTATCTCTTACCAGTTTCTTAAGATCGTTTGTGGCAAGACTGTCATATTCAAAGCCCTGATATGTCTCTACATCCTGAGGCTCTTTGCACTGAGCCACGAATTCTCCCGAAACCTCTTTCTTTGTATAGGCTACGTCAACACCCGTTGAGCCCTTTATTGCCACATGGTAGTTATAAACAAACAATTCGAAGGAATTGATAAATGCCTTATCGTCGTGATCCTCTTCGTAAAGAGCCTTCACAAAAGCATCTGCGATATCCTTGTCATCCATTCCCATAAGGTCGCTGTCTTTAACGATCTCTTCAGACTTCTCAGGATCGGGAAGGGTGAAAAATTTGTTGGGAGCACAGGTTGCTGCAAAGGCTGCTGCCTTGATCTTCTCCCTGATCTCATCATCCGTCATGGATTCGTCGACAATGATGTCATTTCTTCCGCGAAGCTTAGCTCCGTCCTTTTCCACATCCTTGAAAATGCAGACGGTCATATCCGCCACATCGGTGATGCGACGAAGATCCAGCTTCTTTTTGATGTAAAAGAGCTCAGTGCTCTCGCGTCTTATCTTACGAATGAGGTATGTCTCTATACCGCATTCCTTCAATATTCTCTCTATACGTTCCATAAATGCCTCCTAACCCAGTCTGATGCGCGCCTTGATATAAGGGCCGCCGTCAGACACCTTTACCCATTCTTTATAACCTTTGCCGCAGTAGCCCGTACCGCATTCTTCGGCTTCGTCCGATACCATAGTGATGGATTTGAGAAGGTCCGGAACATATCCCGTAAGTATTATCGGTGAAAAGATCCTTCCGGTTAATTTGCCGTCTTTGATCTCTCTTGCAAGAGTGACCATGCACTGAATGCCCCAGTTCTTGGGATCCTCCATACCGGATGAAGGCTCCTGTAATAAAAGACCGTCCTTAACGGATGCGATCATATCTTCCAGCTTGTCTTTACCGGGCTCGAAATAGGTATTGGTCATTCTGGTATAGGCTTTTCTCATATAGTCCTGACGTCTTCCGTTACCTGTGGGCTCCGTTCCCAGAGCTCCCGCAGACTGAAGATCGCTCATACCCGTAACAAGAACACCCTTGTCGATAATGACTGTATCCTTACAAAGTGTACCCTCATCATCGAAGAAGAATGTTGCGGTATCATCAAGATCGGGACCGTCATGCATGGTGATAAGGGGCGATGCCACATATTCACCGATATTATACTTTGCAAGAGCTCTGTCCTTTACGAACATATCCATCTCTACACCGTGACCGAAAGCTTCATGCACGATCATACCCGTTGTGGCAGGATCGCAGATGCATTCATACTCTCCGGGAGGAAGGGGTTCGCTGTCAAGTAACTCGATGGCTGTCTTAACGGTACTCTCCAGTACATCATCATATCTCTTTAAAAGTTCCATTCCGCAAAGACCGGAGAAAGGTCCGTATCCCATCTTAACCTCTTCGCCCTTGAGGGTCATAACCATTACCGCACCTGTGGTATACATCACGTTCTGTTCCAGATCCTTGTTCTTTGAAAGGAACAGCTTTGAATATTTCTGATAATCGGCACGGACATTGCAGTTAAGCACTCTCTCGTCCATGGATATTCCCTTGTCAAAGACCTCCTTAAGCCTTGCAACAATGGCTTCGTCTCCCATCTCATCGGGATCGATCTCGTATTCTGTACTCTTCTCAAATACCACCGCTTCATCTTCGGGAATCTTATAAGAAGACTTGTCCGCATCCTTCTCTAAGGTCACAAGATCTGTTTTGATCCTTGATACGATCTTTCCTATCTCCTCTTCAGAAATGCTGTTTCCGGAATACTCGGCAAAACAACCCTCCGAATAAACCTTCACAACGAATCCTCTCTGAACAAGGACGCGGCTGTCACTTGTTATAGTGATACCGCTCTTTGAAACGGCATAATTTTTTCCGTTTCCGTCCTGAGCCAGGAGCGTTACATATTCATACTCCTTTAACAGCTCATCCACAAGCTTCTTAAAAAGAGGCTTGTTTGATTTGATGTAGTTACTACCCTTTACCTTCATTTGTACCTCCGAATTATATATTCCTCATCATCTCACGTACCATTGCGGCACAGTGGATGGCAGCTTTTCTTTCGAATGTGGGGTAATCCTCCTCAGCCGAATCATCGGCCTTGTCGGAGATCGCCCTGATTATGAGACAGTTGATGCCGTTGATGTAAGCGGCATGAGCCATTGCACAGCCTTCCATCTCAACACACATGGGATCGAACCATTTCTTTATGTTGTTCTTGGTTTCCTTATCTGCGATGAACTGATCTCCCGAAGCGATACGTCCCTTGAATACCTTTACATCGGGATTGACCTTTAAGCAGGCCTTCTCCGCAGCTTCAACAAGCTCGGGACTTGTGGGGAAAGCAAATACGTCCATCTGTGGAACCTGTCCTCTTTCATAACCGAAAGCAACGGCTTCCATATCGTGATAAACCGCATTGGTAGCAAGAACAATGTCTCCGATATCGATCTTCTCGTTAAGAGATCCCGCAACACCTGTGTTGATTATGTCGGTGATACCGAATCTGTCCACCATCATCTGTACGCAGATCCCGGCGTTTACCTTTCCTACTCCGCATCTTGCAAGAACAACATCGGTTCCTTCAAGCTTTCCTTCGTAGAAGGTTCTTATTCCGATCTTTGTTTCCTTTTTTTCTTCCATGGCCTCAATGAGCTTTTCAACCTCAAGTTCCATTGCGCCGATGATACCAATCTTTCTTGCCATATCCGCCTCCTTAATGTTCAAGATCCACGCGGCAAAGGACTTTGCCGTCAAGGAATGCCTTTATGTTATCGTATGTGAAATGTACGCATCTTTCCCTTGCTTCCACCGAAGCCCATGCAAGATGGGGTGTGATGATGAGCTTTGTGGAATCCTTTATGGTCGCTAAGGGATTGTCTGCCGCAATGGGTTCTTTTTCCAGAACATCAAGGCCTGCACCTGCGATCAGCTCGGTATCCAGCGCGTCATACAAAGCCTTCTGATCCACAACCGGTCCTCTGGCCACATTGATGAGATATGCGGTAGCTTTCATCTTGGAAAGTGCTTCCGCATTCATAAGGCCACGGGTCAGATCCGAAAGGGGGCAGTGAAGAGATAAGAAATCCGACTCTGCCAGAAGTGTATCGAAATCAACTCTCTCATAGTCTGTAACCGTTGACTTTCCCGTCACGCTGTAGAAGATGACCTTTGCACCGAAAGCGGTGGCAATACGCGCAACCTTTCTTCCAATATTGCCCATTCCTATAATGCCCCAGGTCTTGCCCGCAAGTTCAAGGAAAGGAAGGTCGAAATTCGAGAACCTGTCCTGAGAACCGTACTCGCCGCTCTTTACGTAATCATCATAATACTTAAGCTTTCCTGCCAGATAAAAGGCCATTGCGAAAGTATGCTGAGCCACCATATCCGTGCAGTAATCGCGAACGTTGCAGACGCCGATACCGCGCTTTTTGCAGTATTCAAGGTCAACGTTGTCAAAGCCCGTTGCAAATTCGCAGATGAGCTTTACGTTCTTTGCGTCTTTAAGGGTGTCCTCGTTAAGCTTGCTCTTGTTTGCTATGATGATGTCCGCATCCTTGACTCTTTCTGCGATCTCGTCATACAAGGTGTTTCGATAGATCTCCACGTTTCCGAAATCTTCAAATAACGCAACCGATACGTCCATTCCGACGCTGGCTCTTTCCAGGATAACTATGTTCATACTCTTTCCTTTCATTTTGTTTTTATGCGACTCCTATGATCATACCATATCGGAAATAACGATTGATAAACAACCGTCATTTATGCCTTACCACCAGCACATTTGAAAACAGGGAACAGGAATGCTTCTTTACATATTCCCTGAATTCCTCCCGTTTTACATACATTTTCCTGCCCCAGGTGGAGATCTCGTACCAGGTGTCATCCATTCCCGTCACGGAAACGTAATGCCCGTTTATCTCCGAATTTGACACATACTTATCCCCTTCACGGCTGTAAAGCCTCACCATTTTCTTTCCGAAGAGATTTGGGAAATTGGGTCCGATGGAAAAACAAACCGGCGTGTCCTCCGAAAGCATCCTCTCGATACGTGCATCCATCTTTTTTGCGGATACACCCCAAAAGGCTTTGTAAGGAAGCCGGTGTATCAGGAAATAGAGATTTATCCCAAGGGACATCACCCATCCGTTTATGCCCTGTCCCGGGATTATTGGAAGATAAAAGCTCTTGAGTCGGTTTGCGATCTTCATGTAGTCGGCCATATCGACTTCCCTTTTTTCGGGAGTCGCAATTTCTTTTTGCGCCAGGATATTTGCGCACGCTATGACACCGCAGCCGCATTTTCTTAAATAATTCTTTGAAAACCACTGCTGCGCTCCGCCGTAGGGGCGTTCCGCTTCCTTATGAAGTTCAAACAAAGGTCTCTTAAGCCCGGTCATATATTAATTGTCAACGCCTCTTTTTGTTACAAGCTCGTTGGTGAAACCGTCGTAAACCACTATATTAAGGCCGTTTGATGTGGTCACTGCGGACTCTTTATCCAAAAGGATATTGGCCTGTGTATTACCCTCAACATACTGAATTATGAGCGTATGATATCTGTCGATCTCAATCGCTTTGATCTGTCCCGGAAGATTCTCGACCATCTTCGCCCAGGCGCCATTTTGATAAACCCACTTGCCGCCGGTTACGGCTTCTTCTTCCGAAATACCAAGGCGGGCAAGATTTGGAATGATATTCTCAAACTCTCCGTCCAAAGAAAGAACAACGATCGTATCATCAAGTTCTGTCGCAAGCTCGATACAGTCATACACATCCGTTGTATTCTTTATGACATCGGCAGCGGAAAGATGCTTATTGTATTTAAGATCCTTATCCCAATATGAATATTTCGCATCCCCGGAATGATCCTTAAGATCAAATTCCGATACAAGGATATCTTCAAAATACTTCGTAACCTTTTCTGCTCCGAAGGCATTAGTGTGATGAGGATCCGTCATATCCGCATATCGGTCAAGCCCGATCTCTTTATCCAGTCTGTTAAGGTCATAAAAAGCAATCCCGTTTTCATCCGCATAAGCCTTTGCGGCGTTTAAGACAAGCTGCTCTTCTTCCTTGACATCGAAGGGAGCAACAAAGAAAACAAGCGTAAAGTTTTCTTCTTCCGAAAGGGCCTTAAGATCGGAAAGCCACTTTGCGTTTTCCTCGTCCAGCTCACCTACTTCATCGATAAAGGCAGCACCCTCATATTCGAACATATCCGTTTTGGTCCATGCAAGAGCCTCGCCGCGACCGTAAACGCTCACGGGATATTTGATGAAATCGTACATCTTAAGCTCTTTGTAACGGGTATGAACGATGGGCCATCTTAAGTAATAATCCAGCCTCTCGCCCTCTTCGATATATCCGTTCACGATGTCGATGGCATTCTTTGAATAGCGCATGGAAAGAAGGTTCCTGTAAACATTTCCCTCTATCGCATGTCTGTCAAACAGAAGACCGTACATGTCTATAAAAACAACCTGCGGTGACTGAGTCTTTAAAAGCTCCTTCAGGTAGTGGTATGTTGCATTCCGATCCTGTCCGGAAGTGGACATGTCAAAAGCCGCGATACCCTGATCCTCCCAAAGGATTGAGGGATTTATCGCACAGTAAGTGTGGCTGGAACCCATAAAAACAACATCCACGAGATCTTTGGGAGTGCTGTAAAGCTGCTCCACCGAAGAAAGGTAATCTCCTGTGGTATCTTTCCATGAAACCACATGATACGCATATGAAATTGCCAGAACGAGAGCCAGGACAAAGCCTGCGCCCCTTATGGCATTTTTCATCAATAAACCTCCTAGAACTGGAAATAGATAAACTGGGACGAATCAAAGTCGATGCCGTATTCGCCGAATACGAGGCAGCAAACGATCAAAACGATAAGTACGATCCATCTGAACCAGAGATTCTGCTTAACAAGGAATTCTCCGATGTTTAAGCCCTTCTTATAGCGGATCACATCAACAACAAACAGTGCCAGGATCGACCAGAGAAGGATCATGGCTTCCGGTCTGTCGAGACCGTATTCATAAAGTGAGGAATCAAAGAATACCCAGGGATTCCACTTTGTAAACAGTGCTCTTAAATATCTGAATGCCACTCCGATGCTTCCGGCCTTAAAGAAGATCCATGCAACAACCGTAAGGAAGAAGGTGGTGATTATCCTTCCGAACTTAAAGCTGAAGGCTTCGGTGTTGACCTTTAAAAGCTCGTTTACTTTCTTCTTCACGGGACGGAGAAGATCTCCCACTATCTGGTAGATTCCGTGGAGTCCGCCCCAGATAACGAATGTCCAGGCAGCTCCGTGCCAGAGTCCGCTCACAAG
Organism: Lachnospiraceae bacterium; assembly: GCA_016281385.1. GTDB lineage: Bacteria > Bacillota > Clostridia > Lachnospirales > Lachnospiraceae > UBA1258. The sequence continues at coordinate 14,568 of JAEEIN010000087.1, forward strand.
GAAGGTGACCATGATGTTGAAGTATTTACGAAGCTTCGAACATCTGCTTCCGCCCAGAGGAATGTAAAGGTAATCCCTGAACCAGGTGGAAAGGGAAATGTGCCAGCGCCTCCAGAAGTCCTGAATGGATTCGGCAAAATAAGGTGTATTGAAGTTTTCCATCAGGTCAAAGCCCATGACATTGGCAGCACCGATGGCAATGAGAGAATAACCCGAAAAGTCACAGTAGATCTGAAGCGTAAAGCCCAAAGCACCGAAAAGAGCTTCAACGCTTCCGATGTTATAAATGCTGTTAAATACCGTATCAACGAAGATCGCAACCCTGTCGGCGATGACCATCTTTACGAACATACCCCAGCACATAAGGGAGAAGCCCTTAACAAACTTGTCGTAGTCAAACAGTTTCTTCTTGCTGACGCTCTGGATCTGGGTAAGTAGATTTCCCGATCTCTCGATAGGACCTGCAACCAGCTGAGGGAAGAAGGATACGAACAAAGCGTAATTGATGAAATTCTTCTCCGGCTCGATCTCGTGCCTGTAAACGTCCACCGTGTAGGAAAGGGCCTGGAAGGTATAGAAAGAAATACCTACCGGAAGAACAAAGGAAAAGGGATTGTCGATGGCACTTACGTGGAGGATCCCCAATACCTTGTTGAGGTTTGAAAGGAAAAAGGCAAAGTATTTAAACATCACCAGGATTCCCAGATTGGTGATAAAGCTTCCCGCCACTATCCACTTACGAGAAGATACCTTCTCGGCCTTTCCGAGTAAGATACCGCTTAAATAAGTGATGATCGTGGATGTCAGTATCAGAACTGCATATTTTGCATTCCATGACATGTAAAAATAATAACTTGCGATGACCAGCCATATGGGCCTTATCTTTTTTGGTATCGCATAGTAAAGGATCACCACTATAGGAAAAAATACCAGGAATTGAAATGAATTAAATGACATATCCCGCTCCTCGATCTATGATTATTTGTTCCGATTGTTAATTGTCTATCACGTTGGTTCCGAGAACCATATTTCCAAATGTGTCGTAAACAAGTATATTCACGCCATTTGCCGTTTTTGTTACAGTCTCTCCGTTTACAAGAAGATTTGCCTCTGTGTTGTCCGGTATGCACTGAACGATAACATTGTCAAACTTCGAGTACTCATGACAGACGATGGTTCCGCCGGAGTTGTCCATCAGTTTCGTAAGTACTCCGTTTTTCCATAACCATTTTCCCCCCGAACCCAGTTCCTCGGCACTGATACCAAGTTTTTCGATCCAGTCCACGATATTTCCAAACTCACCATCCACGGATATGTAAATGGCTACATCGCTTATCTGTTTTGCAATATCAAGGTACTCCGGTACATTTCCCGCACTCTCAAGACGATTCTGCATATAGGAATGAACATACTTCTTATAATCCAGATCCCATTGACTGTAGGCGCTGTCGCCTCTGTGATCCAAAAGTCCGTACTCATCCGCAAGAATATCCGCAAGATACAATGAGATCTTTGTTGCTCCGAAGCCGTTGGTGTGATCCACATCCAACATGTCGTGGCTCCAGTCAACATCCAGTTCCTTCGAAAGAAGGTTGAAATCGTAGAAATCTATTCCGTACTTTTCCGCATATTCTTTTGAGGCGTTGATCATCTTCTGCTGATCCGGCGTCACGCTGTAAGGCGCAAGGTAAAATACCAGTTTAAATCCTTCTTCTTCCGAAAGGGCCCTAAGATCGTCAAGCCACTTTTGGTTTGCAGCATTGAGCTTTATGACATCTTTCTCAAATCTCGCCTGTGGGTTCTTAAGACCGCTCTCAATATGCCAGCCGAGGCATTCGCCCCGCAAATATTCATTCTGAGGATTGTTTATAAAATCGTACTTCTGAAGCTCCCTGTATCTGGTGTGAATTATGGGGAACCGCAGATTATAGTCCCCGCGTTCTTCTTCATCTATCAAAGCCTCTACATGATCCTTTGAATTAAGTGAAGGCTTAAGGGACAGCACATTCCGGTATACCATCCACTCCTGGGGCGCCCTGTCGTATAAAAGCGTATACATTTCCGCAAAAACAACCTTCGGCGACTGAGTCTTCAACACTTCTTTAAGGGAGTAATATGCCGACCACCGGTCCTGTCCCGAAACCGACATGTCAAAGCCCGATATTCCCCGGCTGTTCCACATCACCGAAGGATATATTGTGCAATAGGTATGACTGCTGCCCAGAAACACCGCATCTATAAGATCTTTGTCCGTTCCGTAAAGCATTTCCGTCGAAGAGATGTAATTATCGGTGGTGTCCTTCCATGACAGAATATCAAACACCCTTACCGTGATCAGCCCGATCAGAAGCGCAAAGGCTAAGCATCGTATAACCTTCTTCATTCTCAAATTCCTCATATAAAAAGGGAGTCACCGGTGGATAGACCGCTGACCCCTCTGATAGTGCATTTCCACACTATGTTATTTTATCACGCAAACCGCCATTCGCCAACAAAAAAGGCGCTTTTAATGCTTTATTTTTCCCACCAGACAGGCTATCAGGTAGGATATCAGATTACATATAACAATACTTGCTCCCGTGGGAGTTGAAAGATATATGGATGCTATCATTCCGGCAAGTGCACTTACCACTGCGATGACCGCAGAGGCGATGATCACTCCCTTGAAATTATTGACAAGTCTCATGGCCGCCAGGGCAGGAAAAACAACAAGCGCCGAGATAAGCAAAGATCCCACAAGGTTCATCCCCAGCACAATGATAACTGCTATCACGATAGCGATAAGGAAGTTGTAGGCATTTGTTTTTATGCCCGATGCCTTTGCAAAGGTCTCATCAAAGGTAACCGTGAAGATACGGTTATAAAAGATTACGAATACCGCAACCACCAGAACCGAAAACACGGCGCTGATCCAGACATCTTCTTTTTTCAAAGTAAGGATCGAGGTGGAGCCGAAAAGTGTGCAGCACACATCTCCCGCTACGTTTGAAGAAGCGGAAAAAACGTTCATCAAAACGTAACCGATGGACATGGCGGAAACCGAAAAGATCGCAATGGCGGAATCGCCCTTAAGCTTTGCGTTCTGCCCGGACTTAAGCAATACCACTGCCGCAAGGATCGTTATGGGCATGACTAAAAGTGTATTGTTTGAAAGCTTCAGAACAGTGGCGATGGCGATGGCGCCGAAAGCCACATGCGAGAGTCCGTCACCTATAAAGGAATAGCGTTTGAGAACCAGAGTGACACCGAAAAGTGATGCACAAAGGGAGATCAAAACGCCTACCACAAGAGCATATCTCACAAAGGGAAAGCTTAAATAGTAGGCAAGTGTCTGCATTATTCCTCCCCTCCGAAGCCGCTGAACTTTCTGAAAGCGCAGCTCTCAAGGTAATCCTCAGTAGGACCGAAAAACTGCTGTATCTTTCCTACGTGAAGGATGTGGGTTGCATAGTTTATGGCAGCCTGAAGATCGTGAGATACCATGATAACGGTAAGTCCTTCCTTGTTAAGCTGCTTTATCAGTCTGTAGAATTCCGCCGTAACCTTGGGATCGAGACCGGTCACAGGCTCGTCAAGGATCAGCATCTTCTCCGTTGCGCAAAGCGCCCTTGCAAGAAGCACCCTCTGCTGCTGACCGCCGGATAAGCTTCTGTAGCTCTTGTTCTTAAGGTCCAGGATATCCATGCGCTCCATATTCTTTAAGGCCTTTTCCTTATCCGAAGAAGAATAAAAGGGTTTGAAAGTACCGGCGGATATGGTTCCGCTTAAAACGATCTCCTTTACGGAAGCGGGGAAATCCTTCTGGATCTGGGTCTGCTGGGGAAGATATCCGATCTGAGTAAGAGATATATCGTCTCCGTATTCGATGGACCCGGAGATGGGCTCGATCAGATGAAGCAGTGTCTTCATAAGGGTACTCTTTCCCGCACCGTTTTCACCAACGATACAAAGATAATCACCCTTCTTAACATCAAAATTTATCTTTTCCGATATGACCTGTCCGTCGTAGCCGAGAGAAAGGTCTTTACATGTAATATAAGCCATAATAAACTCCTTCCCTCTAAAGATAGATATCAACGCCGCATTTGTCAAATAAAAGAATAATAAAAAGAGAGTCCCGCCTGTCGGCGGAACTCTCCGTTAAGTCCATAAAAACCTTTATGCCCAGGGATTCTCTGTGGGATAAGGAAGGTTAGCGGGCTGGTTGTAAGCAATATCCTTGATTCCGAAGAACTTGAATACTTCGAAAAGAAGCTTTCCGCAGTGACCGAATGCAACGGCACCGTGGTGAGGATATCTCTTCTCAACAAGCACGTGACGATAGAAACGTCCCATTTCAGGAATGTTGAAGATTGCGATACCACCGAAGGATCTTGTCTTAACGTCAAGGATCTCACCTTCAGCGATGTATGCTCTCAGCACGCCTTCTGAATCGCACTGTAAACGATAGAATGTGATGTCGCTTGCTGCGATATCGCCTTCAAGAGTACCGCGGGTGAAGTCAGGCTCGCTGCCCTGGGGCTCAAGAAGTCTGTGCTGGATGAGCTGATACTTAACGGCACGATCTGCACACATCTTGCAGGAAGGAGTATTTCCGCAGTGGAAGCCCATGAATGTGTCGGTAAGCTTGCAATCATATTTGCCCTTAATGTCCTCATCGTAGATGTACTGAGGAACGGAGTTGTTGATATCAAGAAGTGTAACTGCGTCGTAAGTGATGCAGCTTCCGATGTACTCGGATAATGCACCGTAGATATCTACTTCACAGGAAACCGGGATTCCTCTGGAAGCAAGACGGCTGTTTACGTAGCAGGGCTCAAATCCGAACTGTGAAGGGAATGCAGGCCAGCACTTGTCAGCGAATGCAACATACTTTCTTGCGCCCTTGTGCTTCTCAGCCCAGTCAAGAAGTGTAAGCTCAAACTGTGCCATACGAGCATTAAGTTCGGGATAGTACTTTCCTTCGCCCATTTCCTTAGCCATCTCTTCGCAGATGCCGGGGATACGAGGATCGTTAGCGTGCTCCTTGTAGGAAACAAGAAGGTCAAGCTCTGAGTTCTCTTCGATCTCAACACCGAGCTCGTAAAGGCCCTTGATGGGTGCGTTACAAGCGAAGAAGTCCTGAGGACGAGGTCCGAAGGTTATGATCTTTAAGTTGGAAAGTCCGATGATGGTACGAGCGATGGGAACGAAGTCAGCGATCATCTTTGCGATGTCATCAGCTGTACCAACGGGGTACTCGGGAATATAACCCTTTAAGTGTCTCATGCCAAGGTTGTATGAGCAGTTAAGCATTCCGCAGTAAGCGTCGCCACGGCCGTTGATCATATCGCCGTCGCCTTCTGCTGCTGCAACGAACATGCAGGGACCGTCAAAATTCTTTGCAATAAGTGTTTCGGGAGTCTCGGGACCGAAGTTTCCGAGGAATACTACTAAAGCATTGCACTCTTTAGCCTTTACATCTTCAACTGCCTTTAACATATCGAGTTCGTTCTCAACAGTTACGGGGCACTCATAAAGTTCTCCCTTGTAAGCTGCCTTGATGGCGCTTCTTCTCTTCTCTGATAACTGGATAGGGAAACAGTCACGGCTTACCGCAACGATACCCAGTTTTACCTCAGGTACATTAATCATTGTGATTCCTCCTTGTTTGGTTAGTCAAATGGTTTGTTTTGGCTTTATTGAAACTGTGTAGATTATAACACAGTCTGCTTCTTTAAATGTGTGAAATATTGATAAAATCTTTACTTGATCACATCAAAAACGGGCTTGAGTGCGGGATAGATGGTCTTGAACTGCTGATATCTCTCCTCGTACTTCTTAACAAGCTCGGGATCGGGCTTCTCTGTTTTGGAAACCTTAACGATGGCTGCTGCCGCTGCCTCAACGCTCTCGTACGCTCCGCAGGCTACCATGGCAAGCATTGCGCCGCCCATTCCGGGGCCTTCTTCACATTCGGGAACATCAACCTCGATGTTTAAGATGTTTGCGATCATCTTTCTCCAGAGGGGACTCTTTGCACCGCCGCCGCAGATCATGGTGCGCTTGGGAGCAACACCGATGCTCTTTGCAACTTCGTACATGTCCCTTGTGGCAAATGCAACACCTTCAAGAACGGCCTGTGTAAGATCCTCCCTTGTGGTATCCATTGTGATACCTGTGAAGGTAGCACGTGCGTCGGGGTTGTTCCAGGGAGATCTCTCACCCATTAAGTAAGGTAAGAAGAACACGTGGTTCTCGCCAAGCTTCTCGATACCCTTCTGCTCTGCAGCATAATCCTTGGTCTTTATGATCTCGTCCATCCACCACTTGTTGCAGCTTGCGGCACTTAACATACAACCCATTAAGTGGTAATGTCCGTCTGCGTGATCGAATGAATGAAGGGCATTGTTTGAATCAACTGCGAAGCTGTCGGATGACATGAATACGGTTCCGCTGGTTCCCAATGAAATGTTACATCTATTGTTTCCTACGGTTCCGGTTCCTACAGCGGCTGCAGCATTGTCGCCCGCACCTGCAGCAACAACAACACCGTCGTTAAGTCCCAGTACCTTGGTAAGTTCAGCGGTAAGAACGCCTACCTTGTCGAAGCTTTCGTAAAGTGTGGGAAGCATATCAACGGTGATACCGCAGATATCGCACATTTCCTTTGACCACTTGCGGTTCTTTACATCAAGAAGAAGCATTCCGGATGCATCGGAATAATCGGTGCAGAAGGTTCCGGAGAACTTGTATGCAAGATAGTCCTTGGGAAGCATGATCTTTTTGATACGCTTGAAGTTTTCGGGTTCATTCTCCTTAACCCAAAGGATCTTGGGAGCGGTAAAGCCCGCAAATGCGATGTTTGCGGTGTACTCGGATAACTTGTCCTTACCGATCTCATTGTTTAAATAATCAACCTGTTTCTGAGTTCTTCCGTCGTTCCAGAGGATCGCGGGACGGATGACCTCGTCATTTTCATCCAGGATAACAAGTCCGTGCATCTGTCCGCCGAAGCTGATGCCTTTGATCATTGACTTGTCGAAGCCCTCAACCAGTTCCTTTAAGCCCTCTACGCTCTTTTCATACCAGTCCTCGGGCTTCTGCTCGCTCCAGCCGGGATGAGGGAAGAACAAGGGGTATTCTTTAGAAACCACGTTAAGGATTTTTCCGCCTTCGTCCATTAAGAGAAGCTTAACGGCCGAGGTTCCAAGATCTACGCCAATGTAATACATACGTAACCTCCCATATTTTTTCTAAGATATCACTATTTTATTAAAGATAAACTGACTATTCAATGCCATTTTTATACTTTCTTTGCCCACATTTTGCGATAAAAACAAACCTTTCTTTCAAAAGAAAAAGACCTCCGCCCACAACCGTGAGCGAAGGCCCTGTAATTTTTGTTTTTACTGCTTCTCTTTTAAGTAAATGCTTACGCGGCTCTGAATGATCTGAGTTACCTCGTCAACACTCTTCTGACCTCTGAAGAAAGGCTCTGCTTCTTCGTTGATGATGTTTAAGATATCCTCACCGAAGCTTTCTTCCTTCTTGTCGATGGAAAGGATGAATTCCTTTAACATATCCACATCAGACTGTGTAAGGGGCTCAAGCTTAACCTCTGTTCCGCCGATCCACCAGGAATCATCATAGTAAACGACCTCGCCGTTCTCATCTTCGTAGCTGGGTCTTTCCATTGCGCTCTTGCTCACTTCATCGAAGCGGGACATGGAAGCGGGAATGCTGTAGCAGTTTTCCTGATAATCCTTTGACCAGAAGAACTTAACGAAATCCCACGCACCTTCCTGGTTCTTGCACTTTGAAGAGATTGCAAGTGACTGCCAGAAGGTGATAACGGAACCCTTTCCGTCGCTGCTGGGATAACCGACGAAGCTTACGGGCTCTCCGAAGTATCCCTTTACAACATACTTGTAGCTGCTTAAATCCGAGAAATAGAAGTTGTATAAAGCAACCTTGTCGGATCTCCATAAGGAATCGTAGTTGTTGTAATAATCGTCATCCACGTTGATCTCTTCTTCTGATTTAAGCTCTGCACAGTAGGTCAATAACTGCTTAAAGTAATCGGAATCAAAGTTGCATGTTGCCTTGCTAAGGTCAACGAAGTTGTTTCCTTCAACTCTCATAAGGCTTGTAAGCATGGATTCTCTGGAAACGCCGCCAACCAGAAGGTCGGTTCCTTCGGGAAGGGACTTCTCGAATTCTCTCATTTCAGCAAGTGTCCAGCTTGTGCGATTGCCAAGCTTTGAAGCCTTTCCGACCAATGTATCGATGCTGAAGGAAGGAACCAGCTCGTAGAGCTTTCCGTCCGTTTCGCAGGCCTTTAAGAGGTTGGGCCAGATATCGGAAATGTTTACATCCGGATCGGAATCGGCGAACTTGTGAAGATCCACAAAAATGCCTTTTGAAGCATAGTTACTGATAAGTGTGGGATCGTCGGACATTATGATATCGGGACCCTGTCCGGAAGCGATATCGGAATTCAGCTTTTCACGTCCGCCATTGTAATTATCTTCAGTATTATAGAGACTGTAGTCAACGATCGTGATCCTGTAGTTGTCGCTTGTCTTGTTGTACTTGATAATTGCCTTTCTTACGTTGTAATCAAGATAGGTTACACCGATAGAAAGAACCTTCTTCTCTACATAATCCGCAGGATCGATCTTTGTATATTTTGCAATGACGAACTTGTACGCATCATCCGTATAATCGGAATAAGAACCTATAAAGGATCCGTCGGCGATGGCACTGAGTGAGTCAAAATAGTTTGTTTCTATATCGGAATTGATGAAGTTGAAAAGCTCTGTGGGTTCCTTGTCACCGGTCTTATATCCGTATACTGCGGAAGAGGTCCTTAAGAGCATGTCATATTTGTCATTTCCGGGAAGTAATGTATAGTTGTCAATTGCGAAAGGAAAATCGATCTTTTCACCAAATTCCAGAGTGTTAAGATCTGTCTTTTTCATCTCTTCGCCTGTATCGCCCCACATAAGGGCGCCTACAGTACCGTCTTTAAACTGATAGAACTGATTTACCCATGTTGATTCGGAAAGTTCTTTTTCTTTTTTCTTGTTAAGGTCGGCATCAAGCAGGTAAATAAAGTTTCCGGCATAAACGATCATGCCGCCGTCGTTTAACATTGTAAGTGAATTGATGTAGTCAATGTCGAGTTCTTCCGTAAGTTCCTTCTCAAGAAGCTTGTTTCCTTCGGCATCGAACTTTGCGATATAGTTATAGTTCTCGTAAACGTAGTTATCGGGATCGGAATCGTCCTCGAAATAATCATTGTATGTAATGAAAACGTTGTCATCGGGAGTGATATAGAGATTGTCGACCCAGCCCTTCATGTCCATCTTCTTCTCGAAGTAATTGGAACCGTCAAGGTCGCAGGTCACAAGGTAGGTTGTGGTGTTGTATTCCTGATCGTAAACATTTCCGATCATATAGATCTTGGATGATCCCACCGCTACTCTGCCGATGTTCATGTCTTTCTTTAAATTGAGCTGTAACTGCTCTTCTTTGTAGATCGTGTTCTTGTCGATGGTACCTTTTGCCGCGGATGAACCGCCCTTTTTACCGCATCCGGCCATGGACAGGATCATAGCGGCGATAAGGGTCATGGCAACAATGCTTTTCATGATCTTCTTCATAAATATTCTCCTCCTTCGGGTTTTTTCATTTCCCTCTTCTTTTCTCTGTATATTTCAAGTCTTCGTTCCAGATAGTTCTTAACATCGCTAGAATGGATTTCGCGGTTTTTCCACATTCTGGCCAGCAAAACAATTATATTTGCAACAACAAAGATAAATAACAACAAACCGATCACAACAAAGGGGGTGATGATGTCTTCAAGTCCCCTTGCCATGTTCTCCCAATAGGGATAAAGAATGGACTTTCCGTTCATGCTCCTGCTTCCGAAAGCTCCAACGTTCTTTATCAGCTTCGTCCAGTGGAACCTGCCCGTATTCTGAACTATGGTAAAGCGGTTTTCTTCAAAATGGATCGCATCCTTTACTATCTTCTCCGCAAATCCCGAAACCGGGTTGGGCATAAGCACCTCGTAGCAGTTTATGGGAGCATCTCCTCCCATGGCAGCCGCAAGGCTCTCATAAGAAATATATGCAGTCGCTTCATTGTTTCCGGCAAGGTCATTAAGCCTTCCCTTGTCTCTTTCATATACTCCCGATACGATATGGAGCTTGTCTCCGATCCACACGGGCTTACCCACGATATTGTAGGAACCGTAAAGGAGCCAGGCCGTATCATTGTCAAGGATTATATGATCCTGCATCACGTCATTTCCGTCAAAGTAGCTTCCCGAGAGCATTTTAAGGGGATGCATCAGGAAGTAGTCTCCGCCGACACCATAGGCCTTAACTTCCTGAGTGGAAGTATCAGAGGTTACGGAAATCTTACCTGTGGAACTGTAGCCGTCCACTTTTCTTCTTGCATGGTCATTGGATGCGGAAACAGCTTCCTTATCAAGACCTTCGTCTATATTAAAGGAAAGCTCCTTCATGGTATCTTCCGTGGCATAGGCCATATCTGAAAAGAAAACGCTCAGCATGGCATGCTCGCCTTTTGAATCCCATCTGTCCGCAGAGATCTGCACGTTCTGAGTCTTCGAAAGGCCGATACCGATGGCCAGATTGATGAAAAACAATATGAGTACGGCGCCGGTCACTATGAGCCACACTATTTGTTTTTTCGTAAATACTTTTTTTAAGTAACTCATTTTAATCCTTTAAGCGAACCTGCTGTCCATCGTCGATGGGCTTTGTTGCGGTGGTGATGATGTATTCACCCCAGCTGTCGAGGTTACCGGAAATAGCGGTATTTGTATCATCCTCGGCAAGAACGGTTACTTCAACCTTTTCTGCGATATATCTGTTTCCGAGAGGTGTGCTCTTGGAAAGTACTCTTAAAACATATTTTCCGTTTGTATCTTCCTTGATGGCACTGTTGGGAACGACCATATCATAGTTACCGGTTCTGTTACCTACAGTGAGGTTAAGAGTCTGACCGTTTGAAAGTCCTTCGCCCTCAACTTCAAAAACAACAAGCTTGTTTGCCGAAGGGTTTGTAGGATCGGGTCTGACTGACTTAACACGTGCGTGTACGTCGGAGTAGTACCAGGAGTTTGATACTTCTGCTTCGTCGCCCACGTTTACAAGCCTTGCCTGGTTATTGGTAATGCTCATCTCAAGTGAATATTCATCACCTGACTTCTGGATCGTTGCAACTTCGTTGCTTTCTTTAACATTGATGGTCTGTCCTGCGGAGTAGTTAAGAGAAATGATGGAACCTGCAATAGGTGCCTTGATGGTTCCTCCAACCGTCTCCTCGGAAAGCTTCGCGATTTCTTTCTCCTGAGCCTTGATGGCATCAAGCTTGTCTTCAAGACCATACTTCAAAGTAATTTCTTCACGGATCTTGTCGTATGCCTCTTTGGCATCGTCCAATGCTGCCTGTGCATCAGAAAGCTGCTTGGAAAGAGAATGCTGAGTTCCGCCGATGGAGTTTTCGGTGTTCTCGATTGCTGCTTCGTAATTGGCAATGTTGGCTTCTGTAGCTTTCTTGTTTGCAACAGTAGCATCATAAGTCTTCTTTGCTTTTTTCTGTTTTTCTTCGAGTTTTTTAAGGTCGGATTTATAGTCTTTCAGTTCCTGCTCAAGATCGTAGAGATTTTTGCCCTCCGTTCCATCGTAGTCATCTCTCAGTTTTGCGCCTTCTCCGGAAGATACATCCGCGATCTTATCAAAGATATCTTCTATTTCCGCAATCGCCTTCTTCTTTTCGGAAACTGCACTTTTTGCATCATTGTACTTTGTTTCGGCATCACTTACATTAGCCTCATCAATTACCAGCTGGTCCTGCGCCTTCTTAAGAAGCTTCTGAAGATCCGCAAGTTTCTTCTTGTCACCTTCATTGTTATATTCGTCGTTGTAGTCGTCCTTCTGCCTCTGAAGCTTTTCAACCTTAGCCTCTAAACCTTCTACCCTTGCCTTTGCTGCTGCAAGCTTTGCCTGGTTTGTTGCAAGGTCGCCTGTACCATTCTTCTCAATATCGTTTGTTACAGAGGAAGATACCCCTCCTTCAATGATGGCGCTCTCATAAGCGTTCTGAAGCTCCTTTAACTTATCCTTAGCCTCGGTAAGCTCCTCGCTGTCGCCGTCCTCGAGAGTGTAGATAACATCGCCCTTTTCAACAGTGTCGCCAACCCTTACTTCAACGGAAGCGATCTTTCTTGACTGGGAAGTGTTAACGGCATATGGATCGTTTGCGACCACCGTTCCGCTGCCCCTTATCTTGTTCGTTACCGTTCCGCTGTATACGTACTGAGCGGATACCTCCGGAAGCGAATAGTTCTGAATTGTGTTTGAGCAAAGGGTAAGCACCAAAAGGATCGCCAGGAATATAATGGCAAATGTCTTGACCCACTCTCTCTTTGATTTTTTCTCTTTCATAATAAAAACCTCCGGTTTAACCTTTTATTCCGCCCTGGTACATTATACCTTCCACCAGGTAATCTTCGCCGTACAAAAATACCAAAAGTCCGGGCACCATATAAATGGTTGCCACCGCAAACGCAAGTCCCGTTTCACCGCTGTTTATTCTTGATAAGAATACGGACAGGGGCTGCATTTCTTCATCGGACAACAAAACAAGGGGCTGCTCGACCATGTTCCAGTAGTCGATAAAAACAAGGATCGCTACCGAGTACATACAGCCTCTGCAAAGGGGAGCGCAGATCTGTCTGAATATCTGCCACTCGCCGGCACCGTCGATCTGTGCCGCTTCTATATATGAAGAAGGAATCCTTCTCATAAACTTTGTAAGTAAGTATACCGCAAAAGGCGATGCGATACCCGGAAGCCAGATGGCCCACTTGGTATTCAAAAGATGCAGCCAGTCCGAAACGATGTAGTTGGGAACCAGCGTTACCTGATAAGGCATCAGCATAAGGATGATGTATAAGAAGAACACGATCTCCTTAAGCTTTCCCTTTGCTCTCATGAATCCGTAGGAAGCAAACATCGCAACCGCCAGCTGGAAGACCACAATGGGAACAACCAGTATCACGGAGTTCCAGAACTTTATCAGATACTGGGGACTCTTCAAAAGCACTGTAAAGTACTGTGAAAATGATATCATATCCGGAATGAACTTAAGGTTTACTATCTCGGATATGAAAACCTTGCTTCCTTTTTCGCTTTTAGCGAAAACCGCGCCGTAGTTGGCGGATATCTCGGTCTGTGACATCAGCGAGTTCGTTATCGTAAGCACGATGGGTGTTAAGAACACGATGGCAAACAATAAAGCGAACACCAGCACCAGAGATGTGGATATAAGCTGTTTTTTTCTTTTTTTGGAAAGGGATCCGGGTCTTCTCATTCTTCCACATCCTTTCCGAAATGATCCTCAATAAGGAAGAGGGCTCCGATTATGATGACCATGACAATTGACATTATTATCGCCGACGCGGAAAGCTTCTGATAATCCAGGGACTTGAACGTGTTGTTCATAAAGTGCTGAAGCATGTACAGCGTCGGGTATGGGTAATCTCCCGTTAAAAGATATATCTCTCTGAATACCTTGAAGGAATTGATCAGGGAGAAGATAACAACAAAAAGTATCGTGGAGCTTAAATACCTTATCTTTATACTAAAGAAGATCTGGAGGGCATTGGCTCCTTCCATCTGGGCAACCTCAATGATGTCCTTTGGAACCGATTCAAGGGCCGCCAGAAACAGGATCATGTTGTATCCCAGGTTCTTCCATAAAAACAAAAAGATGATGACCACCTGGGCACCGTCCGATTTAAGCCAGTCGATCTTTTCAACACCGAACTGTGATAAGAACTGATTGACCGCACCGTTATAATGGAACATTACCTGAACGATGAGTACGACGGAAGCTACCGGAACCATCATTGGCGTTAAGTACGCTGTCCTTATACCGCTTCGCAGAGGAATGTCACGGTCAAGCATCAGTGCAAGTATCAGACTTAATACTACTGAAAGGGGCATGGCTATCAGTGAGAACTTAAGGGTATTTCCTCCGGCCTGTTTGAAAGCACCGTTGTTAAATACATTTACAAAGTTCTGAAAGCCGACGAAGTTCGCTGTGATGGGATTGTCAACCACCGAGTAGTA
>JAEEIN010000088.1 GCA_016281385.1 Lachnospiraceae bacterium
AAGCTGTTTAAATGATCAGTTCTTACTTCTCTTCTACAGGATAAACGGAAGCCTGCTTTCTGTCTCTTCCGACTCTTTCGAAACGTAATACACCGTCAACGGTAGCAAACAGTGTGTCATCTCCGCCTCTTCCGACATTAACACCGGGATGGATCTTTGTTCCACGCTGTCTGTAGATGATGTTTCCGGCCTTTACGAACTGTCCGTCAGCTCTCTTTGCGCCTAATCTCTTGGACTCGGAATCTCTACCGTTCTTGGTAGAACCAACTCCCTTTTTATGAGCGAAAAACTGAAGGTTTAACTTCATCATGGTTTACACCTCCTATTTGTCAGTTTAACATACTTTGAATACTGCATTTCTATTTCTTTTAGTCCCAGGTGAAGGGATTTAAACAATAGCTGAACATCTTCATTGTCATGATCGGCAACCCTGACATCCATATAACCTGTTTTCTCATCCGCTTCAACAGAGATCTCACTGCTCGTGAGTTCATCCACCGAATTGATAAAAGTCGTTGTAAGTACCGAAACCGCCGCACATACGATATCTTTACCGAAACGGGCAAATCCCGCGTGACCTTCGACTTCAAACCCGAAATACTTTCCTTCATCGGTGATGTAAAAAGAAATATCTGTCATATCACACCTGAATTATGCGTTGATCTTGTCAATCTTAACCTGTGTGTATGCTTGTCTGTGTCCGTTCTTCTTGTGATAACCGCTCTTTCTCTTGTACTTGTAAACGATTACCTTCTTACCACGGCCCTGCTCCATAACGGTAGCAGATACGGAAGCGCCTTCAACGTCCTTTAAAACCTTAAGCTCGTCGCCTGATACAGCGATAACCTTGTCGAAAACTACGGTACTTCCTGCTTCAGCATCAAGCTTTTCAACGCGGATGATGTCACCCTCGGAAACCTTGTACTGCTTTCCACCAGTAGCAATAATAGCGTACATATTGAATTCCTCCTATCTAAAACCCTTGATGCGATCTCGGATTTTTACTCGCTAGCTTTGGTGATGTCGGATTGCAACATACTTAAACCACACTATGCGGCATACTCAAACATAATACCCAAACAAAATCGGTTTGTCAACATAAATTTCAAAGAAAATCATATATTGATGCCCTGGTCTTCTGTCTTGCGATCTCCATGAACTTAAGTGCCGACATTCCATAGACCTTGCACCTTACCAGATCCTTCTTTAAGAGTTTTCTCATATAAGTGGTGAGTTCAGCTTCTTCTTCCGGATCGTCGAAATTTATGAAATCAACGATTATCATTCCCGAGATATTGCGAAGCATCAGCTGCCTTGCGACGGCATCGGCGGCTTCATAGTTGACCTTCTTTATCATCTCGCTTCTTTTCTTTTTTACATCAAACTTGCCGGAGTTAACGTCAATAACCGTCAAAGCCTCCGTTGGCTCGATATAAAGATAGCCTCCGCAGGGAAGGTCCACTTTCTTCTTCGTGGCAAGATCGATGGCATGAAGAACACGATACCTGGCCTCTACTGATATGTTTGAATTGTCAAAGAGCTTTGTTTTTTCATGAAAGACCTCGGAAAGCTTCTCGTAGAGATCCTGCTCTTCGGTGATTATCTCATCAAAAGAACCCTCCTTAAGATCCGTAAGGGATTTGACAAAGGAAGGCATTTCCTCATAAAGGCAGGAATAAAGCGTCCTTGTATCCTTATACTTAACAATATCCGAAAGAATCGAATCAAGCTTCTTAAATTCTGCAAGGAAGTTCTCGTAATTGTCGGGAGAAGCATTTGTCCTTATTATTCCACCGCAGACCCTTTCCGGATAATCTATGGGGAGCCTGTCGGCAAATACCGAAGTGGCATTCTTTGACAGTTTTGAAGAAAAATGGATCTCGTCGGTCTTATCCGTAACAACACAGTATTTTCCCGATATCTCAAGATGGGTGGACAATGTGTATCCCTTTGTTTTTACGGGTTCATTGACAACTCGGACCGTCAGGATCTGCCCCTCCTTGGGAGTGCCAAAAACCTCATGAATGGGAAGGAAGCCGGTGACACCCGGTTGGAAGTCCACAAAAACGGCGTTAAGCTCCTGCTTGACCTTTGATATGCGGCCGACATAAATGCTGCCAAGGGATACGCTTTCTTCCCTTGAAGGGAAGATCCTGACAGGCTCACCGTCACAATATTCTATTGATAAGATAAGGCCGTTATGCCTGACTACTACTATCCTGTTCATCTATATCGTCCAGCGGTGCAAGTGTTCCGTCTTCTTTTCTTAATAAAAGATCCATCCTCATTACATGGTAAGGGTGCTTTGAAAGATCTATGCCTTCAATTCCCGCAAGGGTTTCAAGCAGATAGCGGGGCTTGATGTTTCCGGCACTGGAAGCATCGATGGTAAACGACACTCCCTTGTCCATATATCCGATAGCAAAAACAGAATCCTTGATATTAAAGGTGTTTTCACCGGACTTGGTGGTCTTTGTATAAAGGAGTTCAGGGGCTGCATCATATGCCTCGATCGTATTTTCAGAAAACGGGTTTCCTTTGTAAAAATCAATCTCATAGGAAGCCGCAGCCACACTTGCCATAGCGTTTGTTGTTTTTTCGGGAAGGACCTTGTAGGAAATAACTTCAATGCCTTCAACCATCTGCCGGTTCAGTTCTTCAACAAGATCTGTAATATCCTGACCGTCCTCAAGTTCCACGTCAAAATACTCGCCCTTACTCTCAACGCCAACGCCGAGGGCCTGAGCAAAACTCATGATCATATGGGGTGAGAAACCTCCGGAATAACGGACCTTTATATCCGTACGTCTGAATGCTTTCTGAAAAAATCTCATAAGATCCAGATGTCCGATAAATTTGATGACTCCGGTTTTGGAAAACTTTATCCTTACTTTCATAAAAACCTCTATCTGTTAATGCAGATACCGCAGTCAAACCTTGCGGAACCGCAATTTGAACATTTATCACGGCAGTTGGGATTAACGATACCTGCCTTTGCATTTCTCCATTCCCTTAAAAGGAAGGCCTTGCCCACACCGCAGTCAAGGAAATCCCAGGGGAATATCTCGTCTTCGCTTCTTTCCCTTGTGGTATAGAAATTGGGATCTATGCCTTCTTCTTCAAAGGCATCAAGCCAGTTCTTATATATAAAGAACTCCGACCATGCATCAAAGATTGAACCCTTTTTATATACGTTAAGAAGCAGCTTCGAAAGCTTTCTGTCTCCCCTTGCAAGAACTCCTTCAAGCATACTGACATCGGCTTCGTGCCAGTTGTACTTAATGACCTTCTGGTTAAGCTGGGAAGCTATGTAGTGCTTCGTATGCTCAGCCTTGTCGATAAAGGCCTCGGGAGTATCCTGTGCAGCCCACTGGAAGGCTGTAAAGGGCTTAGGAACAAAGAAGGAGGTGCTGACGGTGATATTGACCTTACCGTTTACCCGCTTCTCCTTCGGAACAGTGTCGTAAAAGGTAGCTGCGATCAGGTTTGCAAGCTCTGCAATGCCCCTGATATCTTCTTCCTGCTCGAAGGGCTGCCCCAGCATAAAATAAAGCTTAACCTTTGTCCAGCCCCCTTCAAAGGCCATTCTGGAGCCTTCTATGATATCTTCCTCGGTAAGACCTTTGTTTATGATATCCCTCATTCTCTGAGAACCGGCTTCAGGTGCAAATGTAAGACTTGATTTCTTTACATCCTGGATCTTGTTCATAACATCAAGGGAGAACTGATCGATCCTCAGACTGGGTAAAGCTATGTTTACCTTTTTGTCGTTGCACATGTCGATCAATCCCTTTAACAGTTCATCAAGATGGGAATAATCGGAGGAACTGAGGGAGCTTAATGTGATCTCCTCATGCCCTGTATTCTTAAGGATGGTCTCGGCCATTCCCAGAAGATAATCAACTCCCCTTTCACGAACGGGACGATATATCTCACCTGCCTGACAGAATCTGCAGCCTCTGATACATCCTCGCTGAATTTCCAGAGTGATACGATCCTGTGTAACCCTTATAAACGGAACAACAGGTTTCTTGGGATAATATGTATTGTCAAGATCCCTTACAATCTCCTTTAAAACCTTCTTTGGCATATCGGGATAATGATTCCTGAATTCTTTGACCGTTCCATCCTCGTTGTAGATAACGTCCATAAGGGAAGGCACATACATGCCCGGTACGGTTGCCACAGCATGAAGGAATTCCTCACGGGACGCGTTCTTTTTCCTCATTTCCTTATAGATGTCGAGGATCTCCCTGTATCTGGTCTCGCCTTCGCCGATGTAGAAGAAATCAAAGAAATCAGCCAAAGGTTCGGGATTGTAGGTGCAGGGGCCACCGCCAACAACAATGGGATCATCCCAGGTCCTGTCCTTTGAATAGAAAGGGATATGGGAAAGGTCAAGGATCTGAAGAATGTTGGTATAACACATTTCATACTGAATCGTAATACCGAGAAAATCGGCATTCTTAACAGGTTCCTGGCTCTCAAGGCCGAAAAGAGGAATGTTCTTCTCTCTCATCACCTTATCAAGATCCGGCCATGGAGAATAAACACGCTCACACCAGGTATCTTCAAAGGAATTGAACATATCATAAAGGATCTGTATTCCCAGATGGGACATTCCTATCTCGTAAACGTCGGGAAAGCACATGACAAAGCGCACATCCACCTTGTCCGGATCCTTCACAACGCTGTTAAATTCGTGACCGATATAACGTTCCGGCTTCTCGACGGACATCAGTATATCTTCGGATAATGCTAGTTCTTTCATAAATCATTCCTTTTCAAAAAATAAAGAGGCGGTCAAAGGACCGCCCCTTATTATATCATTTCTGTCATCTGTTTGCCAGTTCCTTCATGATCTCTTCCCAGGTAACACCCTTTTCAACCATAAGGACCATCATGTAGTAAAGATAATCCGCCATCTCATATTTGAGATTGTCGGTATTTTCATCCTTTGCTGAGATCAGCATCTCAACCGATTCCTCTCCAACCTTCTTAAGGATCTTGTCGATGCCCTTATCAAAGAGATAATTGGTATATGAACCGGTAACCGGATTCTCCTTTCTGTCCTCAATGACCGAATATACATCGGACAGGATTCCGAAAGGATTCTTCTCACCGTATTCATAGGTTATGATGTCATTAAAGAAGCAGGAATAAGAACCCGTGTGGCAGGCTGCACCAATCTGCTCAACCCTTGCAAGAAGGGTATCTGCATCGCAGTCATAAGAAAGGGATTTAACATACTGGAAATGCCCGCTTGTAAGCCCCTTGACCCATAGTTCCTGTCTTGAACGTGACCAGTAGGTCATTGTCCTTGTTTCTATGGTCTTCTCGTATGCTTCCTGATTCATGTAAGCAAGCATGAGCACCGCATCGGTCTTAAAATCCTGAACAATAACGGGGATCAGACCGTCTGAATTTAACTTAAACTTCTGAAAAGGAACATACTCTATACCTATAAGCCTTCTCAATGCACTGAACTGCTCGGTATTTTCGTTCACCGTTATGCCCGTGATACCCACATTGCGATACTGTGAGCAGATGTAGATCAGTTTGTTCAGGGTCACTTCCGGAAGAAGAATGATCAGCGACATATCACTTTCCGGATCAAGAGATGTCCTTGCGATCTTTTCTTCCAAAAACAGAACTTCACCGATGGATTCCTCTATGGTATCCCGGTTATCCGTGTATTCGTTTGCGGAACCTATGCATGAAACGATCTTATCCTTGCCGTATTTTTTGGAAACCGCTTCGGCAATGGCTACATTATCCTCTCTGGAGAAATTAAGTACCGCCTTCTTACAGCCCGCAAAGAATAGCTTGCGCACATCCTCGGCGCACTTCACATTGCCCGCACCTATAACGGGTACCCTTACGGCGTCACAGATGTCTTTGATCACAGCCAGAGCAGCTTCATGCTCGTTATCCACATTGGAAAGATCAAAAACAATGATCTCGTCGCAAAAAGCATCGGAATACATTTTTGCGAGCCTTACCGGATCCGTATCCACAACGGTCTCGTCGTTGAAATATTTAACCGCAAATCCATTCTTAATGTAAATACATGTGATCAGTTCTTTACGCATGGTATTTTAGAGTATTCCTTTCGTTGAAGGTATGCCGGATTGTCTGGGTTCCATGGAAGTTGCGATATCAAGAGCCTTACCGAAGGCCTTGAACATGGCTTCGCATTTATGATGATCGTTAATGCCTGACATTACTTTGATATGGAGATTCATACCGGCGCTGTAAGAGATGGCATAAAAGAACTCCCTGATGGTCTGAGTCTCAAGATAACCGATCCTTTCGGTATCAAAGTCTGCGTCAAAATTAAAATATGGCCTTCCGCAAAGATCGATGGCACAAAGAACAAGGGCATCATCCATGGGAAGAATAAAGCTTCCGTACCTCTTTATTCCGGCTTTGTCACCAAGAGCTTCCCTGATGGCAATACCGAGAACGATACCGGTATCTTCCACGGTATGATGACAGTCTACATTGATGTCACCCTTTGCGGCTATCTTAAGATCAAAGAATCCGTGCTTTGCAAAGCCTTCAAGCATGTGATCAAAAAAGCCGATACCCGTGTCAACGCTTGACTGTCCCCTTCCGTCAAGATCAAGCTGGACGGAAATATTAGTTTCCTTTGTTTCACGTTCGATCAACTTACATCTGGCCATAAAAACTCTCCTTTACTCAAACCTTACCCTCACGGAATTTGCGTGAGCGGTAAGCCCCTCTTTTTCGGCAAAGAGTTCAACCTCTTTGTGTACCTTCTCAAGGCCTTCTTTGGAAAAGGCTATGATACTGGATCTCTTGACGAAATCATCCACACCTACGGGTGAGAAGAACCTTGCAGTACCGTTTGTGGGAATGATGTGATTGGGCCCTGCAAAATAATCTCCCAAAGGTTCTGAAGAATACTCTCCAAGGAACATTGCCCCTGCGTTACGGATCTTTGTCATGGTGGCAAAAGGATCCTTTGTGATGATCTCAAGGTGTTCGGGCGCAATGGCATTAACGGTTTCAATTCCCTGCTCAAGATCGTCGGCAAGCAATATGTATCCGAAATTATCAAGAGATGCCCTTATTATTTTCTCTCTTTCCAGCTTCTTTGTAAACTCCTCAACTTCATTTGATACTTCTTTTGCGAGTTTTTCGGAAGTTGTTATCAGAATGGCTGAAGCCATTTCATCGTGCTCGGCCTGGCTTAAAAGATCTGCCGCTACATATCTGGGATTTGCGGTCTCATCTGCAAGAACAAGGATCTCCGAAGGTCCTGCCAGAGAATCGATGCCGACATTTCCGTAAACAGCCTTTTTGGCAAGAGCGACAAAAATGTTTCCGGGACCTGTGATCTTGTCAACCTTGGGAACGGAATCGGTTCCGTATGCCAAAGCCGCAACTGCCTGAGCGCCGCCGACTTTGTAAATCTCATCGGCTCCGGCTATGTCTGCAGCCACAAGAGTACCGGGATTGACCTTGCCTTCACTGTTTGGAGGAGTAACCGCGATTATCCGTGAAACCCCCGCAACCTTGGCGGGAATGATGTTCATAAGAACACTTGAAGGATAAGCCGCCTTACCGCCGGGAACATAGGTGCCCGCTTTCTCAATGGGAATGAATCTCTGTCCGATTATGGATCCGTCGGGCTTTGTGTCGATCCAGGTATTTCTTACCTGCTTCTCGTGAAATTCCCTTATGTTCTCTGCCGCATCCTTCATGACCTTTATATACTCGTCATCTACCAGAGAATAGGCTTCCTTTATTTCTTCTTCCGTAACCCTGATATTTGATGCGTTAAGGTCAAAACGGTCAAATTTCTTTGTATATTCAAATAACGCTTCGTCGCCCCTCTCCTTTACGTCTTCGAGGATCTTTCTTACGGTATCCTCATATTCACCGTAATTTGAGGTGCTTCTTTTTAACAGATTCTTTAATATGTCTTTCCTGTTTTCTTCAGTGAGTTTAACAGTTCTCATCCTTATAAAACCTCCTTAAGTCTGCCGATGAGATCGTTGATCCTCTTTGATTCCATCTGCATGGAAACCTGATTTACGATCATTCTGGCGGATAAAGGACATATCTCCTCAAGAACAACAAGTCCGTTCTCCTTAAGTGTCGATCCCGTCTCCACAATATCAACGATAACATCGGAAAGCCCTACAATGGGCCCTAATTCCACAGATCCGTTTAACTTGATGATATCAACGGTCTGGTGCTTTACATTGTAAAAATAATCCTTTGCGATAACAGGATATTTTGTGGCAACACGGATCATCTCATGATGTAAAAGGAGATCTCTGGCGCTTTCGGGACCGCATACGCACATGCGGCATTTTCCGAAACCGAGATCAAGCACCTCGTAGGCTCTTCTGCCCTCTTCCAATATGGTATCCTTTCCAACAACACCGATGTCCGCAGCTCCATATTCAACATAGGTAGGCACATCGGGACCCTTTGCAAGAAAGAATTTAAGTTTAAGTTCTTCATTTACAAAAATTAGCTTTCTTGTTTCTTTATCCCTGATCTCCTCGCAGGTGATACCGATCTTCTCGCAAAGATCAAGGGTTTTATTTGCAAGCCTTCCCTTGCCGAGGGCAAAGGTCAAATACTTTTCTTCACTCATCACTCTCTGACAGGCACTACGGCCTTCCCTTCTTTTCTTAACTTAATGATCTCTTTAAGCTTATCCGCATAATTCTGATCATTGTATGTAACAACAACCTTCTCATAACCGGTGTTTACTTCGATCTTCTGCCTTGAAAGAGCCATCATAAGATCGTCGATAACGATCATGAAACCGATGGCGGGCTTGGAAGATCCGAAGGACTCAAGGAGTCTGTCATATCGACCGCCCTTTATAAGGACATCTCCGATACCGTAGGTATATCCCTTGAATATGATACCGGTGTAATAGTTGAATTTGCTTAAGATCCCAAGATCGATGGAGATGAACTTCTCATGACCGTAAAGCTTTAAGAGTTCATAAACCTTCTCAAGCCTTAGGATCGCATCGTTGGAACGCTTATTTGTTATCCTGTCTTTAAGTTCAAATACCTCGGAAGGATCCCCTGTAAGATCGATGGCATATTTAAACTGCTCAGTAAGTTCGGGACTGCAGTTAAACTCCTTTAACATCTCTCCTGCCATAAAGGAATTCTTTGAAGAAATTGCTTCTCTGAGAGTAAGTTCATCCTCATCCCTGATCCCGGCAGCTTCGCAAAGCCCCTTAAAGAATCCTATATGACCGAGAACCAGCTGAAACTCCTTAAGTCCCGATGCCAGCAGGCAGTCGATAACCAGATTGATAAGCTCGGCATCCGCTTCTGCAGAATCATCGTTCATAAGTTCGCAGCCAACCTCGGTAACCTCTTTTAACTTGCCCTGAAGGGCAGAGTTATTTATAAAAGTGTTTCCCGAATATGTAAGCCTGATGGGCTTTGTCTCTTCGTCAAAATACTTGGCAACGCATCTTGCGATGGAGGGCGTGAAGTCAGGTCTCAGTACCAGGGTATTTCCGTCCTTGTCAAAGAATTTGTAAAGATCCTTACTTGGAGTCGTACCTATCTCCTTTGAAAAGACGTCGAAATACTCAAATGTAGGGGTCTGGATATCATCGAATCCGTAAAGTCTGATCACATCCTTGACCTTCTTTTCAAGAGTAAGTTTTCTCTGAAACTCCTCGCCGTATATATCCCTTACACCGTCGGGAGTGTGTACTAGCTTTTTCATTCATAACCTCGCGTTTACTTTAGTGTGGTAACGTGCTACCTAATTAGCATATTAGCAGACGAAATTATTGTCAAGTATTTTTGCACAATTAATACAAATTTAAAGAGTTTATTCTTTTTCCGAAAGGTATTTATCAAGCATGTCAAGATACGGGACCATGATCCCCGGATGCCTGGAAAGATAGTGTTCTTCCTTCAGTTCATCACGTCTGAAGCTCTTTCTTCCCCCGTTCTTTGCCCTTTTTGTGAAAACGGCCATTTCTTCCACGGGCATAAAATACATCAGTTCAAGTTTGGTGAAATAGATGAGAAAGAAAGCCACTCCCCCCTGGGCCGCAAATTCCGTCATGAACTGCATCTGATGGTCATGAATGTTCTGAAGATTGAAGGTTTCCGTGGCACTTTCCTTGGCGTCAAAGCAGATGGGTATGCCCTGGCAGGCACCGATATAGTCCACGGTACTCTTCTGATCGAAGTAGGCAAGGGTGATATGCCGGGA
Organism: Lachnospiraceae bacterium; assembly: GCA_016281385.1. Classification (GTDB taxonomy): domain Bacteria; phylum Bacillota; class Clostridia; order Lachnospirales; family Lachnospiraceae; genus UBA1258. The sequence goes on from JAEEIN010000088.1 coordinate 10,240, forward strand.
CTTTTGGTCGATCTCGATGGGAGTTATGGGGGTGGGCACCTTCTGCACCAGCGCAAGCCCCTTTTCCCTGTACAATTCATTTGTCCGGTTCAGCATCTCTTCAAATGCGGAACCTCTTAAGCCTCTGGATTTCCAAGTTGGCATGATTATTTCCTTATGCTTTCAAATATTGAGGGTTCTTTAATACTTATTGTTTTTCCCGAAAGATCGGGGTAATCGGGAAGTTTCGGAAAAACAAGCTCCACCGCAAAAAGAACCTGATACGGAAGCCCCAGAGCCCTGTTAAGTGATGATTCTCCGTATTTATGATCTCCCGCAATGGGATGGCCTATGTGTGAAAGATGTGCCCTTATCTGATGGGGCTTACCGGTAACAAGAAGTACCTTCAGGACAGTAAGATCCTTTTTTTCTATATATTCAAGAGGAGTATATTCCGTCTCGATATATGAAGCTCCGTTATCGGGATCCTTGTCATAAACCGTAACCTTGTTGGTTGCTTCATCTTTAAGAAGCCAGCCGCGGATGTTCAAAGGCTCATCAACGCGTCCTTTGACCACGGTCTGATAGTATTTATGAAGGCTCCTGTCGCGCAAAAGAGCATTTAAGGTATTCGTCCCGAAAGTTGTCTTTCCGAAAAGCAAGAGACCTCCGGTGTTTCGGTCAAGCCTGTTACAAACAGAAGGAACAAACATGGTCAAGGATTCCCTTGTTATCTTCTTATGAAACAAAAGATAGCCTACGAGCCACTCATTTGCGGAAAGATCGTCCTTCAATGCCTTCTGGGAAAGCATGTCGGTGGGTTTGTTCACTATCAGGATATGCTCGTCTTCATATACAATGTCGGGCTCCCCGTAAAGGGCATAAGCCTCCATATAAGAAGAAACCGACGGTGCGGGCTTTGTTTTTCCCGAAAAATTCAAAAAGGTCTCGTCAGATAAGAAAAACTTAATTTCATCACCTTCCGAAACCTTCTCGTTCCCCTCGATCTTCTTTCCGTTAAGCACTATATTCTTTTTGCGAAACATCTTAAACAGGAAGGATGAAGGAGCCTCCTTAAGGATACGCTGCGTATACTTTAAGGCCGACTGCCCCGCTTCCGCTTTCGTAACAACAAAACTCTTCATCAGATCGATACACTCATTATATTTTCATAAATAAAGGAATAATCCTTATTGTCATCGGAAAGAGCAGAGAGTTCCCTTGCCCTTTCGATATATTTGTCCGCGTCATTAAAGAACTTGACGCTTATCTTCTCTCCTCCGCATTTGGAAAGCACGTCCTTTATGTGATCCTCGCCTTCCGTAAGGTCCATGTTCATATCCTCCGTAATGGCTATGAGACATCCCTTTTTGAGGATCAAAGCACTGACCTGATAATTACGCTTATATGCGGTGAAATAAAGGTCATAATATGTAGAAGCAATGCCGGCTCCCACAAGTTTCTTATACAGTTCCTCCGAACAGCCCTTAGCCCTTATAAAGAGGTATGCATGGATGGCATTGCTTGCCATGGGAAGGCAGCCGAGAACTGCCACGAAAGTCAGTATGTTCTGATTGGAACCGGTGGCAAAATAGCCCGTTAAGAAGATTGCCACGGGAAGTACTATCATTATGGCAGCCTTTATTATCTCCAGTTTTCTCTGTTCCCTGATATATCCGTAATCGCCTTTGTAAATTTTGTTTTCTTTCTTCTTCATTATCTATCAGTCCCATTCCTTTATCTTTTCCATGGCTTTTAGCATTATCTCTTCGGGAACCTGCATGGAAAGGTATCTGAAGGCCTTCATGGGAAGGGAGTACACGGAAACAGGCTTTCTGTGGTAGGAATCCAGCAGCGCCTGCTTAACGACCTTGTCCTCCTCAGCCATAAAAAATTTCTTAAACGCAAAATCGGAGGATCCGTTTTCTTCCGCTATTCCGAAAAACTCCGTATCAACGGGACCGGGACAAACGGAGGTAACAGTTATCTTCCTGTCCTTAAGTTCGGAATTCAGAGATTCCGAAAAGCTTAATACATAAGCCTTTGTAGCGGCATATACACTGAATCCGATCTGAGGAAGAAATGCAGCCGATGAAGCATACTGGATTATCCTTGCACCGTTAGGCATATAAGGAAGAACAATACCCGTCATATAAGTAAGGGCAAAGCAGTTGACCTTGATCATGCCAAGCTGCTTGTTAAGATCCGACTCGGTAAAGTCTCCCGTGATACCGTAACCGGAAGCGTTGACCAGCATCTTTACATCGGGCTTTATCATTTCAAGTTCAAGCTTTATCTTCTCAAAAGATGCTTCTTCCGACAGGTCGCAGTCTATGATATGTGCCTTATGATCGAGAGTTGCGGCGAGTTCTTCAAGCCTTTCACGCCTTCTTGCGATAAGCCAGAACTCATCTATTCCCGTTGTATATATCTTATCAAGCTGTCTGACCGTTTCACGGCCCATTCCGGATGAGGCTCCGGTAACGATGATTATATTCATGGGATCCTCCTTATAAAGAATCAGTATGATTTAAGTTCCGTTAATTCTTCAGCCGTAAGCCTTCTGAACTCTCCGGGCTTAAGGGATTCATCAAGAACAACACTGCCCAAAGACAGACGCTTTAATGCAAGAACCTCGTTATTTACAGCAATAAGCATTCTTTTTACCTGATGAAAACGTCCTTCGCTTATGGATAAAACGATATGATCATCATCCATAACCTTGACTTTGGCCGGTAAGGTCGGTTTATCATCACCTATATCCACTCCTTCGGTCAATGCCTTTATATCACCTTCCGAAAGGGGGTGAGCAACGGTTACAAGATAGTCTTTAAACACATGTCTTCCGGGGCTTGTCAGGGAATGAACAAGGTCTCCGTCATTAGTCACAAACAAAAGACCGGTTGTATCCTTGTCAAGCCTTCCCACGCAGGAAAGGCCCTTTCCGGGTTCATCCCTGAACAGATCCATGACCACCGGATCCCTGGGATCCTTGTTGGCACAGACAAGGCCCGCCGGTTTGTTCAGCATATAATAAACAAAACGTTCATAGAGGACTGCCTTGCCGTCAAAGGTCACTTCATCGGTTTCTTCATTAACTTTTGTGTCCGGGCTTTTTGTGATCGCATTGTTTACGGTGACTCTGCCCTTTGAAACGATCTTTTTGACTTCGCTTCTGGAAAGGCCCAATGTATCACAAAGGTATTTATCAAGTCTCATATGTTTACAGTATTAAAAGAGGGCTGCACAGGCAGCCCTCAAACGATCGGATTTACATGATGCCGGGGCCGGATGTGGCTCCGCTTACATCGATACTTTCAAAGCCCTCATCTTCTGCGGGTCTTAATTCCATACGGTTGTTTCGAACTATGCCCGTACAGCTGTTGAGATTTGCGATGAGTTCCTCATAATTCTGATTTGCCAGAGAAGTGGCACGGGTAAGAAGGGATTCGATCTGCTCTAAAAGGCCGTCAATATAATCAACTGCGGAAGCCTTATAGGAGTTTGCTTCAACCGTTGCATTGTCAAGAATGTCCTGAGCTTCCTGAGTTGCATGGGAAACAACCTCATTGGCCTTGGCATATGCCTGCTGCATGATCTCATGTTCATTGATAAGCTCGGTGGTCTGAGCTGTAGTCTTATCAATAAGAGCCTTCGCTTTTGCCCTTGCATCGTTTAAGATATTTTCCTTCTGCATGATTATCTGACGATAATCTTCGATCTCGGAAGGAGTTACCTGTCTTAACTCTCTGATGAGCTCGTCTATCTCCTCTTTATTGACAATGATCTTTGTTGTGGATAAAGTCTGAAACTTACAATTGGCAATATAATCTTCGATAGTGTCGATGGCATTTTCGATTTTGCTTGTCATTTCCATTCCCTCAATACATTTTATTTTTTATAGAGGCGCTCATAAAGCATTTCAGCTACCGACTTCGGTACAAAGTCCTCAAGTTCTCCGCCGAACTGAGCTATCTGCTTAACGCTTGAAGAGCTTAAATACGAATACTTGAGAGTGGTATTCAGATATACGGTTTCAAGCTCGTTATGGGATAACTTGCTGTTCATCATGGACATCTGAAATTCATACTCAAAATCGGTTATCGCCCTCAGTCCCCTGATGGCAATATGTATGTCCTGAGCCTTGCAATATTCAGATAAAAGTCCGCCGAAACTCTCTATTTTCACATTCGGAAGGTCTTTTGTCGCCTCTTTCAATATATTAACACGTTCCTCTACAGAAAACAACGGAGTTTTTTCCTTGTTATCAAGGACTCCCACCGTAACTTCGTCAAAGATCTTTGCGGCTCTTTCAATGATATCGAGATGTCCGTAGGTCATGGGATCGAAGGTTCCGGGATATATGGCTCTTTTCATTTTTCACTCCTTTGAAAGATACAAAAACATATGCTTGTTTGTCTTGTATTTCTTCTCTTTACAGATATCATACCCCAACCCCGTCACGTAATCAAACGGTGTATTCAGGCTTGCCTCAACAACAAAAAGCGTATCCTCATCCACATAGGGCTGATCCTTTAAACGGATGAGCATTTCCTTCTCAAGTTCCTTATCGTAAGGCGGATCCATAAAAACAATATCAACATGGGATTCATGGATCTGATAAAGGCAGTTGAGAGCATCGGAAGAAAGGACCGTTGACTTCTCCTCCATGTGAGTGTGCTTGACATTCTCAACTATGCAATTAAGGGCTTCCCTTGAATTGTCCACAAAATAGGCTTTCTTCGCCCCTCTTGAAAGAGCTTCGATACCTATGGCTCCGCTTCCGGCAAAAAGATCAAGCACAACCGCTCCGGGAACATCTCCCTGAAGCATATTGAAAAGTGTTTCCTTGATCCTGTCCGTTGTAGGCCTTGTATCAAGACCGTCAGGAGTCTTTAAACGAAGATTTCTCGCACTTCCCGAAATTACTCTTAACATATCTTATCCTCTTATCTTGATTCCCTTTGAATCTCTGTGAAGGGGTTTAACCTTTGCATGAAGATCGAAGGGCTTTCCGTTGTACTCGATGGTGTTCTCTCCGGCATTGTGGGTGTAATAAACCTCTTCAACAAGATCACCCTTGTTCAGCTTCATTCCCCTGACACCGACAGCAGCTTTCTTCTTCTCGGGGATCTCGTCGATGGCGAACCTTAAGAACACACCGTCATTGGTACGAAGAACGATATTCTTCTCATCCTCAAGAACCTTTACGCTGACAAGTCTGTCACCATCATTGAGCTTGGTTGCGGCTATGGTAAGCTTGCCTGCGTCAAACTCACTTCCGTCGGTGATCTTGACCATGGACTGCTCGGTCACAAAAACAAAGCGTTTATACTTGATCTCATCCTTGCTTACAACGCACAGGAACCGTTCATTTACCGAATTGTAATTTGAGATATTATCGATGGGAACGCCCTTGTCGCGAAGCTTGCCTGCGGGAACATCCTTCACCTTCACGGTATGCATGACGCCGGTGTCGGTAAATATGCATACCCTGCCGTCGGATTTTACAAGGAATACATATCTGTTTTCGGAATCCACCGTTTCCTTATTTCTTTCGTAAGTAGCCGGATCGATGGTCCTTGCATATCCGAAGCGGTCCATAAGGAAGTAAAGATCGACGACTTCCGCTTTCTTCTCCTCGTATACTATCTCCTCGGCATCTTCGATGACAGTCCTTCTTTCCCTGCCAAACTCAGACTTAAGTTCCTCCATATCCGAGATTATTGTATCTGCCATTATATCACGATTATCCAGAATATCCTCGTATCTTGCGATATTTGCAAGAGTGTCCTCGTGATCGTTGATGAGGGCATTTATCTCAAGACCTATCAGACGATACAGTCTCATATCAAGGATCGCATTGGCCTGACGCTCGGTGAAATTAAGCTGAGTAGCCATGACCTTTGATTCCTTGGATTTGAACTTGATGCCTTCGATATTACCGTCTGTGAGGCAGGCCTTTGCCATGTTACGATCCTTGGACCCTCTCAGGATCTCAATGATAAGGTCAATGACATTTACGGCCCTGATGAGACCGCTCTGTATCTCCTCCTTCTCACGTTCCTTTGCAAGAAGGTTCGTATACTTTCTTGTAGCTATCTCAAACTGGAACTTTACATGCTCCGCAATGATACTCTTTACACCAAGAGTTTCGGGACGACCGTCCACTATGGCAAGCATGTTGACACCGAAAGTATCCTCAAGACGGGTCTTTTTGTAAAGCATATTGACAAAGGTGTCAGCATCCGCGTCTTTCCTTAACTCGAATACGATCCTTATACCGTCCTTTGAAGACTGGTTCGAGATGTCAACAATGTCATTTGTTTTCTTTGTTTCTGCAAGAGCCGCAACATCGGAAAGGAACTTTCCGATATTAGCGCCTATCATGGTATAGGGTATCTCGGTTACAACTACGTTGGTCTTACCGCCCTTTGCCTTCTCGATCTCCACCTTGCCCCGGATCTTTATTTTTCCGACACCGGTCTCATAAATGTTGAGAAGTTCGGATTTATTGACTATGATACCGCCGGTGGGAAAATCCGGTCCCGGCATTATGGACATCAATTCCTCCGTGGTGATATCGGGATTTCTCATGTAGGCTTTGGTGGCATCAATGACTTCCCCAAGATTGTGAGGTGCAATATTGGTAGCCATACCTACGGCAATACCTTCGGAACCGTTTACAAGGAGATTGGGAAATCTGGAAGGAAGGACCGAAGGTTCTTTTTCGTTTTCATCAAAGTTGGGAATGAAATCAACAACGTTCTTATCAAGGTCCGCCAGAAGTCCGACCTGGGAGATTTTGGCAAGACGGGCTTCGGTATAACGCATTGCAGCGGCTCCGTCACCTTCGATGTTTCCGAAGTTGCCGTGACCGTCCACAAGTGGCATTCCCTTCTTGAAATCCTGTGTAAGAACAACAAGTGCATCATATATCGAAGAATCACCGTGAGGATGATATTTACCCATGGTATCGCCAACAATACGTGCGCTCTTACGATAAGCGGAATCGTATTTGATGCCCAGTTCGTGCATATCGTAAAGAACCCTTCTCTGAACGGGCTTTAATCCGTCACGAACATCCGGAAGAGCTCTGGCGATTATGACACTCATTGCATAATCCACGAAGGATTTGCTCATGACATCCGAATACTCGGTGGGTATTATTCTTTCTTCCGGCGTTACAGCAATCGTATCTTTCTTTTTCATAGCCTTTACCTTTATCGCTTAATCTTTATACATCAAGTTCGGCATTCTGAGCATTCTCGTAAATGAACACACGTCTCGGAGGAACCTCAAGCCCCATTAAGAGTTCCGTGATCTCTGCCGCATGCTTCGCATCCTCAATGCTGACACGCTTCATCATACGACGCTCGGGATCAAGAGTTGTCTCCCAAAGCTGCTCGGCATCCATTTCCCCCAGACCTTTGTATCTCTGAAGTGTAAAGCCGCCCTTATGCTCTTTTCTGTACTTTTCAAGAGCACGGTCATCATAGAGATACTCGCCCTCTTCTCCCTTCTTGTTTGGAACCACTTTGTAAAGAGGAGGCATGGCGATATATACATGGCCTTCATATATAAGCTCCGGCATAAAACGGAAGAACAAAGTAAGAAGCAATGTGGAGATGTGTGCACCGTCCACATCGGCATCGGCCATGATGACGATCTTATCATAACGAAGCTTGGATATATCAAAGTCGTTACCGTAGCCTTCCGAAAAACCGCAGCCGAAAGCATTGATCATGGTCTTTATCTCGGCATTTGCCAGCACCTTGTCAATACTTGCCTTCTCGACGTTTAAGATCTTACCCCTTATGGGAAGTATAGCCTGATACATACGGTTTCTGGCCATCTTTGCGGAGCCTCCGGCGGAATCACCTTCGACTATGAAGATCTCGCAAAGAGAAGCATCCTTGGATTCGCAGTTTGCAAGCTTACCGTTTGAATCGAAGGAATACTTCTGCTTGGTAAGCATATTTGTTTTTGCCTTCTCCTCGGCCTTACGAAGCTTAGCGGCTTTCTCGGCACAACCGATGACAGTTTTTAAAACCTCGAGGTTTCTGTCGAAATACCTGGTAAGTTCATCCGTCGTAACCTTGGATACGGCATTTGAAGCATCGGGATTGTCAAGCTTTGTTTTTGTCTGACCTTCAAAACGGGGATCGGTATGTTTGATGGAAACGACCGCGGTCATTCCGTTACGCACCTCTGTACCGTTGAAGTTGGCATCCTTCTCCTTAAGTATGCCAAGCTCCCTTGCATACTTGTTGATGATTGTGGTGAATGCGGTCTTAAAGCCCGTTATATGGGTACCGCCTTCAAGTGTGTAGATATTGTTACAGAATCCCATTACGTTCTCATGGAATTCGTTTACAAACTGAAGGGCAACCTCGATCTCTATCTTCTCGTTTTCACCCTTGAAAAAGATGACATCGTGAAGGGTTTCCGCGGTCTTGTTCATGTCCTTGATATAACCGACTATGCCTTCGGGTTCATGGAAAACGATCTCCTCTGAATCGGGAACACGATCGTCTTTGAAATATATGGTAAGCCCGGGATTCAAATAAGCTGTCTCGTGAAGACGGATCTTGATATCCTCTTCCTTAAAACGGATCTTCTCAAAGATTTCGGCGTCGGGCATAAAGGAAATGCTCGTACCGCTCTCCCTTGTCCTCCCCTTGGATTCAAGAAGGCCGTTAACCAGCTTTGTGGTAGGCTTTCCCCGTTCATAACTGTCTTCATATATATTGCCGCCGGTCTTTATACGAACCGTGAGCCACTCGGAAAGTGCGTTTACTACCGAGGAACCCACGCCGTGAAGACCGCCGCTGGTCTTATATGCATTATTGTCAAACTTACCGCCCGCATGAAGCACCGTAAAAACAAGGCGTTCCGCAGAGATTCCCTTTGCATGCATTCCAACGGGGATACCGCGTCCGTTATCGGTAACGGTGGCAGAACCGTCGGCATTAAGGGTTACATGGATCTCATTACAGTAACCGGCAAGATGTTCGTCAACAGAGTTATCAAGTATTTCATAAACAAGATGGTTAAGGCCCCTGGTTGAAACCGAACCGATATACATTCCGGGGCGCTTTCTTACCGCCTCAAGACCTTCGAGGACGGTTATACTGGCAGCATCATATGTATTGTTTGCCATATATCTGACTCCTTATAAAACTACGTTTTGGGCGAAGTTACCCAATTTCACACTAGTATATGATAGCACAAAAACATATGTTTGGGAAGATAAAAAAATACATTATGTGGTATTTTTCATTAAGGAAACCACAAAATAAAGAAAACCTTCGCAATAAGCGAAGGTTTTAAGATATTCAAAAACTCTTTTTGCAGCATGCAGCCGCCAATGCACCGGGACCGATGTGACAGCTTACGCTAAGGGACAAAGGATCGAGATATACAAACTCGGCATCGGGGAATCTGCTTACTATCTCATCCTTAAAGGTCTGTGCAGAAGCATCGTCATAGGTATATGCCACATGAAGCGATACACCCGCTCCCGTTTTTGTTCCGCCGAAGCGGTTTACGATATCCTTCTCAATCTGATTGAGGATCGCGCTCTTTCCCTGGGAAGGAGTACGCGCAACGGTAAATGCATCAAGCTTCTCACCCTGGATCTGAAGAACGGGCTTGATCTTCAAGAAGGTTCCGATAGCCGCAACCGCAGGTGTAAGCCTTCCGCCGTTCTTAAGATAGGTAAGTGTATCAAGCATTATATAGATAGAAGAATTGAACTTGTCATCCTCTAACTTATTCTTTATCTCCTCTGCGGACAGGCCTTCAAGCGCAAGCTTCTTTGCATCCATGACAGACTGCTTCTGGGTTACGGAAATGCGCTGGTTGTCAACAACAAACACCTTGCCTTCAAACTCCTCGTCAGCAAGCATCTTTGCAGTCTGGCAGGAGCCGGAAAGGCCTGAAGACATGGGAATATGAACTATCTCATCATACTCCTCCAAAGCCTTCTTCCAGTAATCCATTACCATTTCGGGATTGGGCTGACTGGTATTTATGGTCTGCTCGTCAAGAAGCTTAACGTAAAATTCTTCCTGACTTAAATTGATATCTTCAAGATATTCTGTACCGTTAATGGTGAAAGGCATGGGCAGAACGATCACTCCCAGATCCTTTGCTTCATTTTGCGTGATACCGCTGTTACTGTCGGTAATTATGGCAACTTTTCCCATGTAATACCCCTTTATTCAAATTGAACAATGCAAGTAGCATTATACTTTTATATCGTCCTAAAGTCAATCTTTCCGACCTTCATATGGCCGATGCGTTTTCTTAAGATTTCATAAAGGTCCGTAACAAGAAGGCAGATATCCGAATCCTCCGCAACATCACCGAGGCCGAAGGATAACTCTCCGCTTTGCCTTACTCCGCTTAGATCACCGGGGCCTCTTTGCTGCATATCCTTTCTTGCGATCTCAAATCCGTCATTGGTTTCGTTAAGGACCTTCAGGCGCTTGATCGCAGCTTCATTCTTTGCATCGCTCATAAGAATGCAATAGGACTGGGCATCGCCTCGTCCGACACGCCCCCTTAACTGATGAAGCTGTGACAGTCCGAACCGCTCGGCATTGAGTATCACCATGACAGTGGCATTGGGAACATCGACTCCCACCTCGATAACTGTGGTTGAAACAAGAATGTCGAGATTTCCGTCTTTAAACTGTCCCATTATCCTTGTTTTTTCATCACCCTTCATCTTTCCGTGAAGAATGCCAACCCTTACGGAATCACCCAGCCTTTCCTTTATTTCCTCGGCGGCATCACCCACATTGATAAGATTGAAATTATCCTGTTCCGATTCATCGATCATGGGACAGATCACATAAACCTGATGGCCTTCGGCTATCTGCTTCGTCATAAAGGAATACATCTTATCCTTATAAGAAGAATCAACAACGCAGTTAAGGATAGGCAGACGATTCTTTGGAAGTTCATCGATCACGCTTATATCCACGTTACCGTAAACGATGAGGGCAAGTGTCCTCGGAATAGGTGTAGCACTCATAACAAGAATATGGGGATCCACACCCTTCTTCATCAGCTCCTCTCGCTGATTAACGCCGAATCTGTGCTGCTCGTCAGTGATGACAAGCTTAAGCTTTGAAAATTCCACCGCTTCCTGGAACAGTGCATGAGTTCCTATGCAGACATTTGCTTCGCCGTTCTTTATTGCAGCTAAAGCCTCGCGCTTTGCCTTTGCGGGCATTTTCCCCGTAAGAAGAACGGGCTTTATGCATAAGCCGTACTTATCACACATGCCTTTGATGGTCTCAAAATGCTGTACCGCCAGAACCTCCGTCGGCGCCATAAGGGCACCCTGACAGCCGTTTGCGGCACACATAAGAAGGGCTTCAAGGGCCACTATTGTTTTTCCGCTTCCCACATCCCCCTGCACAAGGCGATTCATCAGGAAACCACCGGTCATATCATTAAATATCTCCCCAATGGTCCTCTCCTGCGCCCCCGTCAGTTTAAAAGGAAGGCTTTCCTTAAGTCGATTACATTCCGACACTTCAAAAAACGGTTCCGGATCGGGACGCCTTACTCCCGTCTTTTCGTCGGATCTGATCATATGATAAAAGCTTAAAAACTCTTCAAAAACAAGCCTTCTTCTTGCTCTGTAAAGTTCCTGTTCATCCTTAGGTATATGAATGGCCTTCATAGCCTTGGGAAGGGAACAGAATTCATATTTATCCAGTTCTTCATCCGTAAGGTAGTCATCAATCCTGTCCGTCAGCGACAGGACCTGTGAAACGCTTTTTGCGATCTTAGCACTGGTTACATCCTTTGTAACGGAATAAATGGGCCCTATGGTGCCTTCGATAAGGTCGTATTCAGCGGATTTATACATCCTTGGCTGATTCATGACGACAGCGGCGCCTTTTCTTCTTACAAAGCCTCTGAATACATATATGGAATCGTTTTTCAAGGTCTTGGCGATATAGGGCATGTTATAGAATCTGATCTCCATGGGATCGCCGTTTCTGTCACGGATATATGTGTTGACAAAGGTCTTGTTCTTAAAACGCATGACCTTGGGGCTTCCGACAATGCGGCCTTCCACGGCATTTCGCTCACCTTCGATGACATCACGGACCGCAGTACGGATCTCAAACTTCTCATAGATCCTGGGATAATATCCTATAAGATCCTCCACCGTGTTGATGCCGAGACGCCTGAAGGGCTCCGCAGTCTTTTCGCCTATTCCTTTTACTTCCTTGATATCAGAATCAAATCTCATTCTTTTTCCTTTTAGATACAAAAACCCCCGGAAAACACAGGCTTCCGGGGGATGATGGCTTATTCGGCAGAAACGATGTAGTAATATATGGGCTGTCCGCCGTACTGAAGTTCAAAGTCCACATTGGGGAATTTTGCACTTACGGAAGCAACGATCTTTTCAGCATCTTCTTCCTTAACATCTGCTCCGTAGTAAACGGTGATGAGTTCAACGGGCTCGTCGGAAAGAGCCATTTCCTCGATCATCTCCGTTACACAGGGTGTAAGGTCGGCATTTACGGAAAGAAGTCCGGAATCGCCGATTCCCATATAATCCCCTTCCTTTATGTCCTTATCATCAAGTCTTGTATCCCTTACGGAATAGGTTACCTGACCGGTCTTAACCATTGCAAGCGCCTCTTTCATGGACTCGGTATTGGTATCAGCATCCGAATCGGGCATGAAATTGATAAGTGCGGTGATACCCTGAGGGATGGTCTTTGTAGGAATAACAACAACCTTCTTATCCTCAACGAGATATACTGCCTGATTTGCGGACATTACAATGTTCTTGTTGTTGGGAAGGATGAATACTGTCTTTGCATTTACATTTCCGATGGCTTTAACGAAATCCTCGGTGGAAGGATTCATTGTCTGACCGCCTTCGATGACTTCATCAACCCCAAGACCTCTGAAGATCTCGCTTAAACCTTCACCTGCGGATACGGAAACGAATCCGTACTCCTTAAGCTCCTTGGGTACATTTACGGGTGCGGGTTCAGAAGTTTTATTCTCTGCCTTCTCTGCCTTCTCCTCGGTACCCTGACGAAGGTTCTCAACCTTAACGGATGTAAGTTCGCCGTACTTTAAGCCTCTCTGAAGAACAAGGCCGGGATCGTTGGTATATACATGAACCTTGACCGTAGCATCATCGGCAACGATCGCAATTGAATCGCCGATGGTCTCAAGAAATGCCTTGAAATCCATCTCATGCTTGATATTGAATACCTTATCGGTCTTAATAAGGATCTCTGTGCTGTAGCCGTATTTAAGCTCCTCGGCCTTTTCCTGTGCTGACTGCTTCTTCTCTTCTCCGCTGAAGAAGGAAAGATCCACTTCCTTGCCACTGAAAGCTTCATAAGCGCCCTTAAGGAACTCAAGAAGTCCGCGTCCGCCGGAATCCACAACCCCTGCTTCCTTTAATACGGGAAGAAGGTTTGGTGTGTTCTCAAGGGATACCTCAGCAGCCTTGATAACTTCATTAATGAAAAGATCAAGATCGGAACAACCTGCGTTCGCAAGCTCCGTTGCCTTATCGGAAACATCCTTTGCTACTGTAAGGATAGTACCTTCCTTAGGCTTCATAACGGCCTTGTACGCAGTGGATACAGCCTTGTCGCAGGCCTCGGCGATCTCAGGGATCGTAATGGCTTCATAGGTCTTTGCGATCTTTGTGAAGCCTCTTAAAAGCTGGGATAAGATAACACCGGAGTTTCCTCTTGCTCCCCTTAAGGAGCCGGAAGAAATTGCCTTGCAGACATTCTCCATTGTGGTGTCGTTAACGGAATAAAGATTGTAAACTTCCTTGGCTGCGGACATGATGGTCATCGTCATGTTCGTACCCGTATCTCCGTCGGGAACGGGGAAAACGTTTAATTCGTTTATGATCTCCTTATTATCTTCAAGCCTTTTTGCACCTGCAAGAAACATCTGTGAAAGGAGCTTTGCATCAATAGACGTAGTACTCAAAATACGATCCTCCAAAAATTAATCATCAATGACTTTAACGTCCTCAACATAGACGTTAACAGCTTCTATCTCAAGGCCGGAGAATTCCTCCACCTTGTACTTTACATTGGTTATAAGATTGTCGACGACAGCCTTTATGCTCACGCCGTATGAAACGATCACATGGAAATCAAGGATAAGCTTGTGATCCTCCGAAACATTTACGGAGATTCCTCTGCCGATGTCGGCAGAATTTATCTTAAGAAGCTTAACAAGCCCGTCTTTAACATTTACATTGGCCATACCGACTATACCGAAGCATTCTACGGCCACGCTGCCCGCATATTGCGTGATAACGTTGGAATCGATGATGATGTTGCCAAGATGTGTATCAACAGATGAACCCTTCATATGCTACCTCCGTTTTTGATTTAACATTCTAAGGAATTATACCTTATAATTACGAAAAAGAAAACTGTTATTTTTCTCTTGCAATCTTTGTACCTTTCTGTTATAGTATCTGTTGTTGCGAGTTTCGTGACTTTTTATTTGATTTTCAAGGAGGTGCTAAAAATGGCAAAGTGTGCTGTATGTGGAAAAGGTGTTCATTTTGGAAATAACGTAAGCCATTCGCATAGAAGATCTAACAGAATTTGGGGCTCCAACATTCAGTCCGTTAACTGCAAGGTAAACGGAACTACAAAGAGACTTCATGTTTGCACGAGATGTCTTAGATCCGGCAAAGTTGAGCGTGCTTAATTTAAAGATGGATACTTTAAAAGGAACGGTTTGAACCGTTCCTTTTTTGTTGTCAGAATATTCAATTGACGGATCTGAATCCCATCTCGAAATCATTCTTCAACCGGTCGTATTCGCGATTGATGAGGATGACCATCTCATGATCTCCGCACATGTTGTCCGGATGAAAGATCTTTAAAAGATCCTTGTAACGCTTCTTAAGCCCCAGATAATTGTTCACGCCCGCAAAAAGCGTACCTGCAAGATCTTCGTATGCCGCCTGGGAATGATACTCCTTGTTTACCGCTTTCTCGGTCTCAAAGGCTATACGTTCTCTTTCAAGTTTCTTCTTATCCGCCTCAAGCTGTGCAAAGCCGCCCTTTAAGATATCCATCTTCTTTTCAAAGAAGGTCTCCTCATAGGCAAGACGTCCCTTTTCGGCACTTATCTTTCTTTCCTCGGCTTCGAGCCATTCCTTGCACTCTTTTAAGCTGTCCGGATCACCTTTTTTCAATAGATCATCAAAGGATAATTCCTTTTCTTCATTATATAACACGATCAATCCTCTTTTTCATTCTCGGGAAATGCCGCATTGACAGCATCCTCATCGCTTACATCTGATTCACCCTTGTTTGTGAAGCGGTCTATAACATCGGGAACCATGTCAAGGATCTTGGTCAGAGTATCCTGATTCTTTACGTTTACTAGCTTAACATTTCCGTTCTTTATAACAAGAACCGCATTGGGACTCATCTTACCCGTAAGTCCGCCGCCACCGCAGCCCTTGTTGGAGCCCTTGTCGTCATGTCCGAGGGAAGCACCCGCTCCGGCTCCGAAGGAAACATCCACCAGAGGAAGAATGATGGTATCGCCGATCTTTGTAGGCTCTCCCACCACGGTCTTTGATGCAAGAAGCGCATCCATTCCTTCAAGAAGGGAATTAACGATGACGCTTACGTTATTTGTGGATTTCTTGTCGTTATTGTTATTTACTTCACCCATTTATGATTCCTCCGATCATTCTTCTTTAAAAAGTTTAATGGCCTTTCTTACATTCTTATTAAAGAATACTCTTAAAAACACTGTCAAAAGGACCACTCCATATATCCTTCCCTTAAAATTGCCGGAAAGCTCGATCTTTGCGTTTTCAAAATCACCCGTAACATGAAGATGCTTGTATGTCCAGGGAGAAATGATACCTATGATCATACATACCGTTCCGGTTGTCGAGGGATCGTCAAAGCCGACTGATCCGTTTATATCCCAGCGTTTCGGGAGAACGGACTTAAGGACAATGCCTATCTGCTTCTTACATAAGGCAAGGCTTTCCCTGACCTCATCGCGCTTCAACTTTTCCATATACCCTTTAATCTTATCATAAATACCCGGGGATTTGGTACTTTTTTCTTTTTTCTCTTTCTTTTTCTTTGTGAACTTATGGCCGGAAGGCGCTTCTTTCGGGGCTTCCGGCGTAGTTTCGTCAGGTTTTTCCTCAGGTGTTTCAGCCTTTTCTTCTTTTATCTCTTCCGAAAGATCTTCGATTTTTTCTTCGGATTCTTTCTCGGCAATATTCTCGACGACAGGTTGGGAACCGCTTTCTTCAGCAGGTTCGTCTGAAAATACTTCTTCTTTTTCCTGTTTCTTCTTATTTAATCGGAAACAGAAAAGCTTTATCCTAAGCTTGTCCTCGTCCTCAATATCAAAGCTAACGGTAAGTATATGCAAAAGATAGCTTGCCTTGGCCCTGAATTTCGGTTTGTTATCGATAAAGGATCCTTCGCCGCTGTACCTTACGGGAACAAAAAGTATAAGGCAAACCAGAAGCAGCACTATCCCCAGGATCACAAGAAGGGTTATCCCCAGTATCTTTAATATAAGAAGCAAAACAAAAAGAAAGGTCTCCATTATTCAGATCCCTCCCCGTATCGCAAAAAGGCTTCCCTGAGATCAAAGTTTTCATCAACCTCCACGGCAAGCTCGCAAAGCTTTCTTATCATCTCAAGGGCTTCGGATTCATCCTTAAATACGCCGATGACATGCAGACCGTCACTTGATAACTTCTTTTGCTTAAACTGAAGCGTCGGATAGATTTCAGGCTTCAAAGCGTCATTTCTGAAAGCCACTATATAAAGGTTCTTAAAGCCCTTGTTTTTTTTGATCATTTTTATTGTTTTTTCCCGGTTCTTTATATCCTCCGAAAAAACAACACGCTCATCAAAATTCAACTTTATTCCTCCGCTTTGTTTATCTTAACACGAATTTGTAAATCTAAAAACAAAAATCTTCACAAGTGCGCTGAATGTATGATATATTTAAGAAAAGTGTGAAAATTTACACATTGGTGGGGATAAATTATGAAAATGACAGCCGTGATGGCCTTAGAGCCCGGCATGGTGCTGGCGGAGGACGTTCTTAACTACAAAAACGAGCTTCTTTTTCCCGCAAATACCAAGCTGGATGAGATCGCGATAGCCAAATTATCGAGGCATTCCATAATGTGCGTAGAGATCAAGGAGCCGGAGGACTTTGCCACAACTCATTTCGAGAAGGTCCGTGTCAGCCGTGCTTTCAAGCAGTTTGAAAAGACCTACAACATTTATATGCCCAGATATAAGAAGCAGATCGACGGTCTTATCAATGACAAACAGCACATCGATCTGGGCATTCTGTTCCAGATCTACGCAGAGATAACCGCCTGTGCCAAGAACGGCGAAGCACTTCTTGATTATCTTTACAACATGCTTCCTTCCGAAGATGATATGACCTATGCTCATTGTTTAAACTCCGCTCTTATCGCCGGAGTTTTCGGAACATGGCTCGGCCTTCCCCAGACCGATATCTTTCTTCTTATCCAATGTGCTTTTTTATATGATATAGGTAAGCTTGTTCTTCCTCAGGAGATAATCTGGAAGCCCACGCGTCTTACCGATATGGAATATGAAATGATCAAGACTCACACCTTTAAAGGATTTAATCTTCTTCAGGACGAGAATCTTGACGAAAACATCTTAAAGGCTACTCTGATGCATCACGAACGCTGCGACGGAACGGGTTATCCTTCCAAACTTAAGGAGCCCCAGATAAACCGCTTCGCAAAGATAATAAGTATAATAGATGCTTATGAGGCAATGACTTCCGCCCGGGTTTACAGGCAGTCCCTGATCCCCTTCCAGGTCATTGAAAACTTCGAGAAGACCGAACGTTACTACGACACTCTGTGTCTTAAGCAGATCCTCTCCCACATCGCCAGCTCTCAGTTAGGCCTTACGGTCCGCCTCTCTGACGATACCCTGGCAGAGGTGATACTCATCAATTCATTAAAGCTTTCACGGCCCCTTGTAAAGCGTGAAAATGATCTTATAGATCTTTCCAAGATACCGGATCTTAATATCGTAGGTGTATTGTAAATCACAGGCGACAGCAATGCTGTCGCCCTTTTCTTTTCCCTGTTTTTGGGTATTTTTCGGCGAAATATATACCCCTTTGTGTATTATCGCTAAATTGCATGTTAATATTTCGTTAATCCGTGTGCTTATTTACAGAAATCGCTTTCTCTATGCAAAAAACTATTGCACTCCTCTATTTCCTTCGTATATAATCCTCTCGTTTTGTTATAGGCAAAGCGAGCGAAAGCTCGTGACGCAAAGCTATAGGGACTTTAAAATGTCAGCCAGTTGCAATCATCAGTTTCATTCCCCTGAAGCACAGTGCGTGACGCCTGTGCTTTTTTTATGCACGATTATTAAATCAGAAAGGTATCGTATGAAGAAAACAACAAAGAAAAGCAGGAACATGGTCCGCCGCATTATCATCATTGCATCAGTACTTGCACTTTTAATGTCGGCTACCGTAGGTCAGATCGGTTACACGCACATACAGAAGGCTTACTACTCTTCCTTCTCAGAAGGCCTTCATGCAGCAGCAGTGCTTATGGAAGATGAGATCTCCCATGAATGGTCCGGTGACTGGTCACTTTCCGAAGACGGTGAGCTCTTAAAGGGTGACACAGCGATCCACGATCTGTATCAGGAACAGTTAGATAAGCTTAATGCGCAGACAGGTATGCACTACACCGTTTTCTACGGCGATACCCGATATATAACTTCCCTTAAAGATGCAGAAACAGGTTTAAGAATGGAAGGAACAAAGGCTTCCGATGTAGTAGTTGAAGAAGTACTTAAGAAAGGCAATGAATATCTTGCCAAGAACTTCCAGATCGCAGGTCAGGATTATTACGCTTACTACATTCCTTTAAAAAACTCCGACGGAACAGTTGCAGGTATGATCTTTGCGGGCCGCGACACTTCACTCGTAGTAAACAATATGAAAGCGGCAGCACATGCGATCATCTTTGTATTTATCGCTTTCTTCCTCTTTAATCTCGGTGTTGCACGTGTACTCATTTCAAGAACAACAAGATCCATCAAAGATATCGTGGACGGTCTCGAAAGTCTTGAAGGCGGTGAACTTTCCTTCTTCATCAATGACCGTACCTACAATCGTAAGGATGAACTCGGTGTTATCGCAGGAAGCTCCGCTCAGTTAAGAGATAAGCTTCAGGATGTTATCGCAGCAACAAAGAAACTGTCCGCAGACGTTACCCAGTCCGGAATCAATCTTGCAAATTCCGCAGAAGCAGCTTCCCGTGTTGCAGAGCAGGTTACCTGTGCGGTTGAAGATATCAGCCGCGGTGCAAACGAGCAGGCAGAAAACGTTGAAAACTCCGTAACAAACACAACCGAAATGGGTAACAGCATCGACGAGATCACCGACAGAGTGGAAGCTCTCACAGTTGCCGCCGAGGATATGATGAACGGTGCTAAGCGTACCGTTGATACTCTTGATGCATTAATGGGCAAAAATGCCGATGTCATGAACTCCATGCAGGACATCAACTCCCAGATCCGCCTCACCAACGATTCCGTAAAAGAGATCGCAGAGGCTTCAAATATCATTACCGAGATTGCAGGCCAGACTCATCTCCTTTCCCTTAACGCATCCATCGAGGCTGCAAGAGCCGGTGAGCACGGTAAGGGCTTCTCCGTAGTTGCTACAGAGATCGGTATCCTTGCATCTCAGTCAAAAGAAGCTGCCGTATCCATCAACAAGATTTTGGAAGTCCTTGTTTCTGAGTCTCAGAAGAGTGTTGAAACCCTTGAATCCTTAAGCACCAGTGTTGAAGAGCAGAATCATCAGCTTACCGACACCAAGGCAGATATGGACGCAGTTGTTGACAACATCAGCAACATCGACGACTCCACAAAGCTGATCTCCGATAAGATCCACATGCTTAATAACTTAAAGGCAAGCTTCACCGACATCATCGCCGAGCTTTCCGCCATCTCCCAGCAGAACGCAGCTTCCACGGAAGAAACCAACGCTTCCATGGAGGAATTAAACGCAACCTTCTCTCTCATCAGCGATGCCGCCAACGACCTTCGCGACATGGCCGAGACTCTTAACGAAAAGATGTCCTTCTTCACAATGGAAGGTGAAGAAGAAACAGAAGTCAAGATTCCTGCATAATAATCAAAATCATATTCCATATAAACAACACGAGGGGCTTTATCAGCCCCTCGATTCATATCTAAATATTTTTAGCAACTCTTCGCTCAATACGTCTGTCAATCTCCTGTATCGGAATATGCCTGTCCAACTTTTTAAATGGAATATTTCGATACCATTCGTAATATGCGATTGCCCATCCGGCCCAATATTCGGGTGATCTTTCAAACCTGGATTCCGCTTCTACATATACATATTCTCCTGTTATACAATGCATAACCTGCGAAGCCAATTCAATCCCGGACATTCCCACCGTGAATTTAGGTTCCCCCACGCCAAATCTTTCCGCAATACCCGAATTTAGAAAAGCCTTGTATATTTCTTCAACTTTCATGTTTAAATCATATACGGCATATTCCAGCATTTTGCCTAATACATCCTGTGCACTTGATATGTATAATTCACTATATGCGTACATAAATTTATTCCTTTTTCAATTATTCCGAGACTCGTATATAATCAGTATATATTTCCTATTCTAAGTTTACAATTATTTAACAGACAGTTTTTCCAACTTATGTTACTATATTTCCGTAAGCAAATTTCATTTCAAAGCAATCTATAACAGTCTTTTGGGCTCCCCGACCCAATCAAAAAGTTGTATCTGAAATTCCTGCTTATAAAAAACCACACGCCCTCGGCAGGAATAAGAAAACACTTCATTTTCACTCTGTTCCTGCCAAATCAAAATCAAATATATTGGAGGACAATTTATGGGTGAATCACGAGTCACACACAAAAGTTATGAAGAACTGGAATTCAGAGATGATTTCATGTTCGGTAAGGTTATGGAAGATCTTAACCTTTGCAGAGATGTACTGGAATGTCTTTTGGATAAACCGGTAGGTGAATTGACGGAATTGGAAACGCAGAAGGAATTTCGCTTCACTTCTGATGGAAAGCCAATACGATTGGACGTATATAATAAAGATTCCTATGGCAGAATCTACGATACTGAAATGCAGAACTTAGGACATAAAAACGTTCCTGAACTTGAACTTGCCAAAAGAAGCCGCTTCTATCAGGGCTCTATAGACATTGATTTCATGAACAAAGGCAACCATTACAAGAGTTTACCTGAAAGTACCGTTTTATTTATCTGTACTTTCGATCCTTACGGTTACGGCCTTCGGCAGTATACTTTTTCAGAAAAATGTAATGAGATGGATTTAGAACTTAATGACGGAACAACAAAAATATACTATAATACTACATATAAGGGGAACGATATTCCCGAAAAGCTTGAGGAATTATATCATTACATTGAAACAGGCGAACCCACCGGTGATCTTTCCAAGCGGATAGAAGCCGCTGTAGAAAAAGGTCGACGAAACGAACTGTGGAGGACCGAATTTATGAAAGAATGGGCCTTATTGTTAGATGCAAAAGAAGAAGGACGCGCAGAAGAACGCGTTAACACAGAAATAGAAAAGAACCGTGCAGTAATTGCAGAATCACGCGCTGACGCTGCTGAAGCCCGAGTAAAAGAGCTTGAAAAGCTTCTTGCCAAAGCGGGTATCCCTGTTAAAGAGTAATCGCATAAAACATTTAAAAGGTCGGGAATATTCCCGACCTTTTATCATTTCAGGGTATTCAATGGTTATAATTTTACAATTTCTCACTATCAATTATGATCGTCACCGGCCCATCATTTACAGACGCTACCTGCATATCGGCGCCGAATTCTCCGGTTTCGACTTTGAAACCGCGGGCTCTGCATTCAGAGATCACCAATTCGTAAAGTGGAATCGCAAGGTCGGGTCTGGCGGCTTCTGTGAAGCCGGGGCGTCTGGACTTACAGTCTGCGTAAAGTGTAAATTGGCTGACGATCAAGAGCTCTGCCCCCGCGTCCGTGGGATTAACATTCATCTTTCCATCCGCATCTTCAAAGACACGAAGGCCGCAGATCTTGTCTGCGATCTTCTTTGCGATTTCTTCCGTATCGGTCACATGCACTCCCAGAAGAACAAGGAACCCCTTGTTTATCTGTCCTTTTATTGTTCCGTCGATGGTGACAGAGGCTTCCTTAACCCTTGTTACTACCGCTCTCATGCTTTTACCACCTTTGCAATCACTATACTCTTCTGTCATATTATCACCTATGAGCCGATTAGACCATCAAATTGAACATAATTGACATTCATTTTTCATCTTGCTACTATATTATTCGCATCGATCCAATTCTTTATTCTACGGCTCGTGCCTCGATCGGAGGGTAAGTTAATGAATTCTGTAACTATTGTTTCTGCAATTTTATCCATGTTAGCCGGAATCGGTATATTCCTGGTAGCATGTTCCACCATGAGTTCCAACTTAGAGGCCGTCAGTTCCGGCAAGCTGCGGTCACTGTTTAAACGTGTCTCCGGCAACAAATTGATAGGCGTCGGAATAGGTGCCGTTACCACCGCTGCGATCCAAAGCTCCGGTGCAACCACCGTCATGATAATCGGTTTCGTTAACGCAGGCATCATGTCCCTTGCTCAGGCGGCCACGGTCATATACGGTGCCAACATCGGTACCACCATTACCGGTCAGATAGTCGCCCTTGGTATGACCGGCGACAACAGCCTTTCCACCACAGTCATCTTTTCCGCATTTGCAGGTGTCGGAGCCATGATCACCCTCTTTTCCAAGAAGGATCAGTTAAAGCGCTTCGGCGGTATTTTCTCGGGATTCGGTATGCTCTTTGTGGGCTTATCTATCATGAGCTCGTCGATGGGAACCTTCTCCGAACTTGACGCCGTCAAACAATTCCTTGCAAGGATAGACAGCGCCTTGTTGCTGGTACTTGTGGGTACCGTTTTCACGGCCATCATCCAGAGTTCCTCGGTCATGACCTCCATAACCATTACCATGGTTGTCACCGGCCTCGTCACTCTCGATCAGGGTATTTTCCTTACCATGGGTTCTAACATCGGTTCCTGCGTAGTTGCAATGATCGCAGGTCTCGGAAGCAGCAAGAACGCAAAAAGAACAGCTCTTATCCACCTTCTTTTTAACGTAGGCGGTGTTGTTTTGTTCATGATCCTGGGCTTACTTCTGACCGCCACCACCGGTGGCAACGCCTCCTTCGGCATGCTGTTTGAGCGCCTGTTCCCCAACGTTCCGCAGATCCAGCTGGCCATGTTCCACACGGTGTTTAACGTGCTGACAGTCGTTTTGTTTTTACCGCTTACCAATATCCTGGTGAAGATAGTGACCAAGATCATTCCCGACAAGGAAGAAGAAAACGCCGAGGAAAACAAAAGAAGGCTCTACTACGTGGATCGCAACATGTTGAAGACCCCGCCTATCGCGGTTGCTCAGCTGAAGAAAGAAATCGTGAATATGGCCGATATTGCCATGCGAAATTACATCTGCTCGCTGGAGACCATTTGCAAACTGGACTTCTCCCAGCAGGATCAGTTTAGAGAAAACGAAGAAGAAATTGACTATATAAACAAAGAACTTGTGAAATTTGTGGTGGAACTTTCAAAGCTTCCGCTTAGTGAAAAGGACCACAAATATGTGGCCACCACCTTCCATACCATAAGCGATCTTGAAAGAGTCGGCGATTACGCAGAAAACATCATGGAATACGCCGATACTCTCAAGAAGGAAAACCAGGGATTCTCCGAATCCGCAATCTTCGAGATCGCATACCTGCGTGAACACATAGAAAGACTCTACGATAATATCATTAAGGCATATACCACCAAGGACTCCGCAGCTTTTGAAGAGGCTGACAAGATTGAGGATGAGATAGACAAGATCACCGCCAGAATGGAGGAAAATCACATCGTCAGACTCAATGAGGGCATCTGCACAGCCATTGTCGGATCACAGTATATGTCCCTTGCATCCAACTCCGAAAGAATTGCCGATCACCTTATAAATGTGGGCAAAATGATAAATGAGTGGTAGGTTTCCACTTCTCTTTTGCAAGAGGTCAAAACTGATATTAATCGCACAGGACACGAAAAAGGTCGGGATCATCATTCCCGACCTTTTAATATATTATCACGTCTTATTTTTTTGTATTCTTCATAAGCCTTTTCCAGGATCTGACGCTCATTCTGGAAATAAAGAAGGTGGTAGGCTTCGTGGTACTTGTAGTAGCCGGAATCCTCGAAATACTCCGAGCGCTGAGGGCGGGAATAGTAATTCTGGGATTTCATGAGGTACCACTTTACATGCTTAAGGATGCGTCCCTCCGGTGAATTGAATTCAAAGCTTGTTTCGTCAATGTACTTTATGATCTCACCGGTGGCACCGGTTTCTTCTTTAACTTCTCTGAGAGCCGTCTCCTCACAGGTCTCTCCTTCTTCCATGGAGCCCTTGGGGAGCACCCAGCCCGAATATCTGTCTCCGTAATTCTTATAAAGCAGCAGTATCTTGCCCTTATGTATGACAACACCGCCACAGCTCGTGGCATTTTTCATAGTTGAACTGTCCTTCCTTATTGTTCATCATTGTATTCAGAGTCGTCATATCTTCTGAAATACTCATCGAATATCTTCTTTGCCATGGGCACCGCACGTATACCCGATGCTCCGGCTTCCTCGAGGATTATTGTAACACAAATCTCAGGATCTTCAACAGGGGCAAATCCGGTAAACCATGAATGTGAGGAAGAAGAAAGAGAAGAAAACTCCGCAGATCCGGTCTTTCCGGCCACTGTATAGGAACTGTTTTTTAATTTTCTGGCAGTTCCTGTTTTTACAACTTCCTCCATATATTCCGAAAGGATATCCGATTCTTCTTTTGTCATAAGGGATGCATACTGCGTAGGTGTACCGAGAGTCGTAACCGTGTTATTGGCTGAATTGATGACACGATCAACCATATAGGGCTTCATAAGTACACCGTCGTTTGCAATTGCACAGGTAATGAGATTCATATGAACCGGTGTCATAAGGGTCTCGCCCTGTCCGAAGGCGGTATGGACCATCTCAAGATCGTTCATCTCATCGTTAACGATACAGGAACTCTTACTGTAGCTGGCGGTAAGTGGCAGCTCATTGTTAAACAGCAATTCATCAAGGGTCTTCTGAAATGCCTGTCTGTTTAACAAAAGTCCGATATTACCGAAACTGGAGTTACAGGAAACAGCAAGGGATTTCTTAAGGTCAACATTTCCGTGTGTCTCATGGTTGTAGCATGTTATTTTTCCGTCGGGTGTACTCAGCTCACCGATACATCTGAAACGATAATTCGCATAACTGTCCGGATTTTCCCTGATATACTCAAGAAGGGTCATTATCTTAAAACATGATCCCGGCGGGTACTGTCCCTGTGTCGCACGGTTTAAAAGTACCGTACTGGATTCATCCGCCAGAAGGTCTTCCCAGATTGAATCGATCTCATTGGGATTGAAATCAGGCTTTGATACCATTGCAAGTATCTCACCTGTCTTTGGATTCGAAACAACAACCGCACCGCGATAATTTCCGATAGATGTATATGCTGCTTTCTGAAGCCCCGCATCAAGTGTAGTAACAACACTGTCCGCCTTGTACTTCGAAGCAGAAATATCTGCAGCTATCCTCTCGGTCATTGGCTGGTTTGAATTGATCAGATAATAATTTGCCAGCGCCTCAAGTCCCATTCTTCCCTTGGTGGAATAACCGACGGAATGGGCAAAGATATTGGCATACGGGTAATATCTTATCTCCTCTCCGTCCACAACCTGGGTTTCGGCCAGCACTTCCATGTCACGGGAGTAAATGGAACCTCTGATGTTCTGCTTTATCAGAACCTCCTGACGGGGATTGTAACTGTTGTTTATATATTCTTCTTCCCTGACATTTGAATTCAGGCAGATATATACGCTCATAACAAGAAATGTCGCAATAAAAAGGTACGAGATCCCCATTATGATATTTGGCTGTTTTGTAAAGAAGTTTTCCTTTTGCTGCTCTGCCGGTTTCTTATCATTGTAGGCTGCTACGGTTTCGGGCGTACTTCGCACAACGTAAAGCCCCTCAATGATGAAGAACGTAAATACCGTAGCCATCACCGATGAACCACCGTAGCTTACCAGAGGAAGGGTTACGCCGGTAAGGGGAATGAACTTGATCTCACCGCCTACGGTAAGGAATACCTGAAATACATAGGTCATGCCAAGGCCGATGGCAACGTACTTATAGAACGAATTCTTAAACCGCATGGAAATGTTTATGAACATCAAAAAGCAGCTTAAGCAGATAAGAACAAGGCATATGGAAAAGATAAGCCCGAATTCCTGCGCGATGGCCGCAAAAATAAAGTCTGTCTCAACATAGGGGATGGTTTCGGGAGTACCGTCAAACAGTCCGAGACCGAACCAGCTTCCGCTGGAAATTGCAAAGAGTGACTGTGTTATCTGATAACCTTCATTGTCGATCACACTAAAAGGATCCTTAAAGGCAGCCACACGCACCTGAACGTGGCGGAACACCCTGAAAGCAATAATGGACGCGGCCACCCCCGCCGCACTTCCAAGCAGCAGATAAAAATAATTTCTTGATGCGATAAAGACCATCAGCACATAAACCACAAAGAAAATAAGTGCCGCACCAAGGTCCCTGCTCATTACAAGAAGAAGCACATGGATAGCCGCTATGACGGTTATATAAACGATATTGAGAAATGAAGTACTGTTATAAAGGGCACCTGCCACAAAGAAAACAAACAGGATCTTTACAAATTCCGATGCCTGGAAAGACAGACCGAAAATGGAAATTGCCAGCTTTGAACCGTTTGCGATGGTACCGGTAAGATAAACGATACCCAGCAGAACAATGCCTGCGGTACCGTAAAACAGAGGCTTATTGGGAAGTTTTCTCATTCTGATCATCGCATAGGGTATGAAGCCCGCAATGACAATGGATATGGACACCACAATAAGCTGCTTGACAGCCATGGAAAAATCAAGCCTTGCCAGCATTACAAGCCCCACGCTTAAAAGCATGCTGACATTGTTGATGATAAGGCGGTTCATCCTGGGATAGACCATGGGGAAAATCTCCATCACCGCCAGTATAACTATCTGAAAGACCGCGTAGAAAAACAAAAATCGTATATTACCGGATTTTAAGCATATGGAAAGAAAGCATGAAAAGTGCATGAGTATCGTCAGAACCAGCTGACGCACATAAACGCCCTTCCGTGCCTTCTCATCCTTATAGCGAAAGACCAAGAAACATTCCATAGTATACAGAACCATGAATATGGTAATGAAATACTTGGAAAACGCGGTAATATACTGAACCATCTGTTCCTATTCCACTCCGTGGGTAAAATAAGCTTTTGTAAATTCCTTGATGGGGAACTGTCCCATATTTCCGTTAAGGAGTTCCCTGTAGAAATCGATCACTCTTCCTGCAGCTGTATCGGATTCATCCGTAAAGGAAATAAGGAGATCCTTGGTAAAGTCGATGTCACTTCCCACAAATTCATGCAAGGATGTGGGGATCGGATTGTAAACAATGTTGTAGCAATTCTTGCACTGGAACAAAACGGGAAGGAGCATGTTCTTTCTGTCCTTAAGATATCCGAAGGTCTCTCCTGCTCCGCCCTTACACTCGGCTGCGGTATTTCTTATGCAGTTTGCGGAAACCATAAGGGGGAAACGGCCGTAAACCGTAAGGATACCGGGACGGGACTCCTTGTTGTCGGTCATTTCATGCCTGGAAAGCTCGTAGGGATATACATAATTGGAAGAAAGCTTTGAATAAACCTTCTGAGACTCCTCATTCCATGCATAAAGCCCTGCGCCCGTTATTATCTCTTTTGCAAAAACAAGCTCCTGCAAAAGCATAAGGCTTTCCGTATTGTTGATAACAACGCCCTTTACCCTTTCATCCTTTGATGCGCTTTCGATAAACGCCCTTAAGCCGTCCTTGTCCTTATCCCTTACTACCATGGGAAGATTGACATAGAACTTCTTATCCATATCAATGATCACCGAAAAGTCATCAAAAGCATCATAGGGAATGATGATATTGACATCGGTTCCTATATCATTTGAATACTGCTGTGGCATTGTATATGAGATCCAAAGATTATATTTCATTTAGTAAATCCTCCGTGGCTTTTCTTCTTAATTCATTTATGGTTTTAACGGGAATAAAACAATCCCCCACCGTTTCAATATACAGTTCTTCAAATTCAAAGGGTGTATTTCCAAGCTTGCTTAAGCTTCTTTCGATATCATCCTTTGTAGTGGGCCTAGACTTGGCCTCCTCACACATAGGATCCGTGGCAGTTACCGAAATATCCTTATAACATAAGGTAAGGCTTAAGCCCGTTTTGGCAGATGCACTGAAGTAACCGGTTATCTTCGCTTTCTTCAAAACTTCAACATAACGCTTTCTGATCTTAAGCATCAGGGCATCGTCATTTCCCGAATATCCGGGATTATCAAGGCTCATCATTTCACGGCCCTTTTGCCTCTCATAATAGCCCGTGCCGATCTCCGATCGCATATAGATCGAACGAAGTTTTTCGATGTCCTTGGGATCAACAAAGAAGTCCCCTCCGCTATTATACAGATCGATGTATTTTCTGTAAACAGATGTGACAAAAGCAGTATATTCGGGCTTCTTCATCCTGCCTTCGATCTTTAACGAATCAATGCCCGCATCAAGTAACTTATCAAGGATCGTCAGCGTACACTGATCCTTCATGGAAAGGAAATATCTGTCATGATATTCCTTCCCGTCAACTATGGCATCGTACATCTGCCTGCAGGGGCCCGCACATCTTCCCCTGTTTCCGCTCCTGCCTCCCAGGGCTGATGAAAACAGGCACTGTCCCGAATAACAATAACACATTGCGCCGTGGATAAAGGTTTCAAGTTCAATATCGACGGTCTTCTTTATGGTTTCGATCTCTTTTAAAGAAAGCTCCCTTGCAAGAACAACACGTGTCGCGCCAAATTCCTTAAAGAACTGCGCAGATCCCGGACCGGTTATGAAACACTGTGTGCTCATATGTATCTCGGTTTCGGGATATGTATCACGAAGGACATTGGCAAGCCCTATGTCCTGAACGATAAAAGCATCAA
Source organism: Lachnospiraceae bacterium (assembly GCA_016281385.1). Classification (GTDB taxonomy): domain Bacteria; phylum Bacillota; class Clostridia; order Lachnospirales; family Lachnospiraceae; genus UBA1258. Next base: position 39,536 of record JAEEIN010000088.1, read on the forward strand.
GTCCGACTTTAACAAAGGGGGCAACAAACTCTACCGCTTTATCAAATTCCCGTTCCTTGACCAGTGTATTTACCGTAAGATATATCTTAACATCAAACAAATGGGCATATTTTATTGCCTTTACGATCTCCTCATCGGAAAAATTATCGGCGTAGGCCCTTGCCCCAAAAGCCTTCCCCCCGATATAGACCGCATCACAGCCTGCATTGATCGCACCCACAAGACCCTCGAAGTTTCCTGCGGGGGCCAGTAATTCAACCTTTCTTTTCAGTGTCCGTGATGATTTCATGTAATAAAAAAGCCCTGTAAATGACAGGGCCTTCTCCTTAGTTCATTTTTAATTCCGTTTCCAAACGAATGACTTTATTGTTGGATTCATCAAGCTGGCTCTTAAGTTTTTTGGAGCTCTTTTCGCTGTTTTCAAGCTTGATCTGCGAAGCGATAAGCTCATGCTTCAGATCATAGAGTTCTTTTTCCTTGGCCTGCAGTTCCTCCTCAAGAAGAGATATCTGTTTTTTAGCCTTGAAATAATCATCCGCAATATTCAACTGTAACAGAATACTCTGGGTTTCCGAAGGAGCCTTGTGAAAACTGTCGACTCTGTTGAACTCGGAAATCTTTCCGTTGATGTAAGCTGCTACCTTCTGTAAATATTCCTCACTCTCATACCCGCTAAGCCTTAGAACTTTACCGGCAATGATTACCTCAGTATCATTCTTGGATGCCATATACGACATACCTCCAAATAAGTGTCCCGATCCCAATAACATACCAATGTGTCTGAAAACAAACACAAAATAATTATAATTTAATCAGGTAGGAATTTCAATACCTAAATGGCTATATGCAAGGTCCGTGACGCATCTTCCACGGGGGGTTCTGACAAGAAATCCGTTTTTGATAAGATAGGGTTCATAAACCTCTTCTATGGTTCCGGAATCCTCACCTATGGTGGCTGCAAGGTTATCAAGACCTACGGGACCGCCTTTGTAAAGTTCGATCATGGTGGTAAGGATGTTCCTGTCTATATGATCAAGTCCCATCTTATCAACATCAAGAAGGTCCAGAGCCGTACGGGCAACCTCAGCGGTTATGGCACCGTCATACCTTACCTCGGCAAAGTCCCTTACGCGCTTAAGCATACGATTGGCAAGTCTGGGAGTTCCCCTGCTCCTCCTTGCGATCTCCGTTGCGCCCTCCGTATCGATCTTTACATTTAAGAGCTTTGCGGAATGCCTGATTATTAAAGACAGTTCCTCTACCGAATAAAACTCAAGCTTGGCCACAACGCCGAAACGGTCACGTAAAGGAGCCGACAAAAGCCCGGCCCTTGTGGTGGCTCCCACAAGAGTAAACTTCGGAAGATCGAGCCTGATGGACTTGGCAGAGGGGCCTTTTCCGATCATTATATCCAAAGAGTAATCCTCCATTGCAGGATATAACACTTCCTCGATCTGCTTGTTTAAACGATGGATCTCATCTATAAAAAGAAGGTCTCCCTCCTTAAGACCGCTTAAGATGGCAGCCATATCCCCGGGCTTTTCAATGGCAGGGCCGCTGGTGATACGGATATTAACATGCATCTCGTTTGCGATTATCTGCGCAAGAGTAGTCTTACCAAGACCGGGAGGTCCGTAAAGAAGCACATGATCAAGAGCCTCTTTGCGTCCCAAAGCCGCATCGATATAGACCTTCATGATCTCCTTGACCTTGTCCTGTCCGATATATTCTTTTAAATAGTGCGGACGTAAGGAACCGTCTAAAACAACGTCCTCCTCCATCACATCGGTTTTGATTATATTTCCCATAATGAACCCCTATGCTTACAGCAGGAATAAAAATGCCTTTTTTATGATATCTCCGGAAGAAAGCTCCTCGTAACCTTCCACACTTAAGATTGCTTTCTCGGAAGCCTTTCGATCGTAGCCCAGTGCAACCAGACCTTCCAGCGCATCCTTCGCCTCCCCTGACAGAGCTTTGTTTGAATCCTTGCCCGCCTCGGGTGAAAGACCGAGAACATCGTTGGGATCGATCTTATCCTTAAGGTCCACGATCATGCGCTCCGCCGTCTTCTTTCCGATACCGGGAGCCTTGGCGATCTTTGTGCTGTCGGAATTAAGGATCGCATACTTAAGATCCGGAACCGAGAATACCGAAAGGATCCCCTGCGCTCCCTTGGGACCCACGCCGCTGACACCGATGAGCATCAGGAACATATCCTGCTGATCCCTTGTATTAAAGCCGTAAAGGGTGATACCGTCCTCTCTGACACTCATATAGGTATATACCCTTACTTCATTGCCTATGGCCGGCAGTTCCTCACGCATGCTCTCGGAGACACTTACGATATATCCCACACCGCCCACATCGATCATAATATGACCGGGACGGTTCTCAAGGAGTTCACCCCTCAGATATCCAATCATGTTTATCAGTCCTTTCAAATATCATTTTACAGATAAATCCGTTTATACAGCCCGTGATGCATCCCACAACGCAAAGAGGAAACATATAGATCATGATTCCGTAAGAAGATAGGATGATCCGGGCACAAAGAAGCTGAGCAACATTGTGAAACATTCCGCCCGCAATACTGATCCCGGGTATCGAAAACTTATCACTCCGCTTAAAAATATACATTACAAGAAAGCTTAACAAAAAACCGCTGCAGGACATTGCCAGAGAAAAGGGATTTCCAAAAAGGATCCCCGAAAGCAATACCCTGATAAAACCGATCAGAAAAGCTTCGCCGGGCTTAAACATCAAAAGTGCCAGCAAAACAACTATATTTGCCAATCCCAGCCTTACTCCCGGAATCGGAAGAAAAACAGGAACAAGACTCTCAACATACGAAAACAGCATAGCCGCAGCGATCAGAACCCCCATAACGCACAGCCGCTTAACATTTACCCTCTTCATCAGTAAGCCACCGTATCGACGCCGTCGCCGCCCTTTATATATACTTCAAGTCTGTGGGGAAGGCAGACGATCCTGTCTCCGCCTTTGGATATCCTTCCCATCGCAATACAATCCCTGCCGTCACAATCGGATTCTCCGATAAAAACCTTTCCATCCGAAATAACGATCAGATTATGTCCGTATTCATTATCAATCGGAATCTCCCTGTCCTCCCGTAATGAATATGTTCCCACCGCATTCCCGTCAACGGCTATCACCACAACCGAAGCCTCCGAAGCGTGTCCTTTCAAAAAGACGCTTAAGGATACGGCCAGACTCAATATCAGCAATATTCCGATCAGAATATAATCATTCTTTTTCATGACAAAATCTTATCACAATCGAACATGTGTTTCAAGTTGAATTTAATAAAAAAACGGGCGGATATCCGCCCGTTTAGATCCATTATGAATTTTTGATATAATTCATCAGGCCTTCCGAATTAATGATCTTCTGCATGAATTCGGGGAAGGGCTGTCCTTTGAAGGACTGACCGGTGGTCTTGTCGGTGATGATACCTGAATCAAAATCGATTTCCACTTCATCCCCTGCATTGATGGAATTTGCCGCCTCTGCGCACTCCATGATGGGAAGTCCGATGTTTATGGAATTACGGTAAAAGATACGTGCGAAGGTATCGGCGATAACGCAGCTTACACCGCTTGCCTTGATGGCAATGGGAGCATGCTCTCTTGAGGAGCCGCAGCCGAAGTTCTTTGTAGCAACGATGATGTCACCTGCCTTAACCTTGTTCACAAAATCTTTGTCGATATCTTCCATGCAATGGGTAGCCAGTTCCTTGGGATCCGAAGAATTAAGATATCTTGCGGGGATGATAACGTCGGTATCCACGTTATCGCCGTATTTAAATACATGTCCTGTAGCTTTCATTTATCTTATCCTCCTTATTCTTCCGGTGCGGCTATGAAGCCCTTAACGGCACTTTCCGCTGCAACGGCGGGACTTGCAAGGTAGATCTCGCTGGTGATGTGTCCCATACGTCCCACGAAGTTACGGTTTGTTGTTGATACGCATCTTTCGCCCTCTGCAAGAACCCCCATGTATCCTCCGAGACAGGGACCGCAGGTAGGAGTAGAAACAACACCGCCGGCCTCGATAAAGGTCTTAAGAAGTCCCTCTTCCATTGCCTGAAGGTAAATGCTCTGTGTGGCAGGAATAACAATAAGACGTATACCCTTCTTAACATGACGTCCCGAAAGAACCTTTGCTGCAATGCGAAGGTCGTCGATGCGTCCGTTGGTACATGAACCGATAACGACCTGGTCGATCTTAACAGGCTCTCCTATCTCATCGACCGTCTTTGTGTTCTCGGGAAGATGAGGAAAAGCAACAGTTGACTTAAGGGTTGAAAGATCTATGGTATATTCCTCGTCATACTCGGCATCCGCATCGGCTTCGTATACCTTGTAAGGTCTCTTTGCATGCTCCTTAAGATAAGCCTCAGTAAGCTCATCAACAGGGAATATGCCGTTCTTTGCACCGGCTTCGATAGCCATGTTTGCGATGGTGAATCTGTCATCCATAGTCAGATTCTTAAGGCCTTCGCCGCAGAATTCCATGGACTTGTATAAAGCACCGTCAACGCCGATCATACCGATGATATGAAGGATCACGTCCTTACCGGAAACCCATTTTGAAGGCTTTCCCACGATATTGAACTTAATGGCTGAAGGAACCTTGAACCAGGTCTTGCCCGTAGCCATACCTGCAGCCATATCGGTACTTCCGACACCTGTGGAGAAAGCTCCGAGTGCACCGTAGGTACATGTATGGGAATCCGCACCTATGATAACGTCTCCTGCCACCGTAAGTCCTTTTTCGGGCAACAGAGCATGCTCTATACCCATCTCACCCACTTCAAAGTAATTGGTGATCTCATTCTTTAAAGCAAATTCACGAACACATTTGCAGTGCTCGGCGCTCTTTATATCTTTGTTCGGAACAAAATGATCGGGAACAAGGGCGATCTTATCCTTGTCAAACACCGAATCAAGTTTGTTCTTCTCCATTTCCTTAATGGCAACGGGGCTGGTTATATCGTTTCCCAGCACCAGATCCAGATCCGCCATTATGAGCTGGCCGGCGGTAACCGATTCAAGTCCCGCGTGGGCTGCCAGGATCTTCTGTGTCATTGTCATTCCCATGACTCTATCCTCCCAATGATGATTTAAACAAATAAGGGAGATCCGCGGATCTCCCTTAATCAAGTCTCTTTAAAGAAGATTAGTTGTTGATAAGCTTATCCTCTTCGTTGTTCCAGCTGTAAAGCTTACGAACTTCTTCGCCCACCTTCTCAGCGGGATGCTCGCTTGCAAGCTTTCTCATAGCCTTGAAGTGACCCTGCTTTCCTGCAGGGCTCATGTCAAGTAAGAA
>JAEEIN010000089.1 GCA_016281385.1 Lachnospiraceae bacterium
AAGATCGAACGTTTCGGAGACAGTCACTTAAAAGAGTGTTACAAAGCGGGAAGCGGGATAAGGATCCTTAAGCAGGACCTTTGGGAAACGGTGGTAAGCTTCATCATTTCCCAGAACAACAATATTCCAAGGATCCGCGGAAGTATCGAGAAGCTTTGTTCTTATTGCAATCTTCCCGCAGAGGGCGGCGGTTTCAGATTTCCGGGGCCTTCCGAGATACCCCTCGAGGTATTTGACGACAAAACAATGGGATTTGGGTACAGGGCGGAATACTTAAAGGAACTGTGTGAATTTACCCTTGAAAATCCGAATTGGCTTGACGGACTTGAAAAAATGGATTACAACATTGCCTTGGGTGCCCTTTTGGAGAGAAAGGGCATCGGAAAGAAAGTCGCAAACTGTATCTGCCTTTTCGGACTTCATATGATCGGGGCTTTTCCCGTGGACACCCACGTTAAGCAATTGATGGACGAGTATTATCCGAAGGGACTTGATCTTACACCCTATGAGGGCTGCGGGGGCGTGATACAGCAGTATCTGTTTTATGCAGAACTAAAAAGGAAGGATAAACAATAATGAGTAATTTAAAGCCGAAACTTTTTTCCGTTATGAAGGGCTATACGGGACAGCAGTTCGCCAAGGACGTTGTTGCCGGCATCATCGTAGCCATCATCGCGCTTCCCTTGTCCATAGCCCTTGCGCTTGCTTCGGGCGTGACACCTGAAAAGGGTATCTATACAGCCATCATCGCAGGCTTCGTTATCTCATTCCTCGGCGGAAGCCGTGTTCAGATAAGCGGGCCCACGGCGGCATTTGCAACCATAGTTGCCGGAGTTGTGGCAACCCAGGGAATGGACGGACTTGTGATCGCCACCATAATGGCAGGTATCATTCTGATCCTCATGGGTGTTTTCAAGCTGGGAACCCTTATCAAATTCATTCCTTTTACAATAACAACGGGCTTTACCGCAGGTATCGCCGTTACCATTGTCATAGGTCAGATCAAGGATTTCCTCGGACTTACGGTCGTTTCCGAGGAGCCCCTTATTGAGACTGTGGACAAGCTTGTATATGATTTTAAGTTTATCAACACATTTAACTGGCAGGCATTCGTCGTGGGCCTTGTGAGCCTTGCGATACTTATCGTATGGCCCATGATAAAGAGGCCTAAGTTCTTATCCATGATCCCGCCTTCACTTATTGCGGTCATCGTGGGAATCTTCATGGTGAAGCTTCTTGACATGCAGGTTAATACCATCGGTGATCTTTATACCATCACCAATGCGCTTCCCGTATTCAGCATTCCTTCCGTTACATGGAAGAAGATAGTGGAGCTTGTTCCCAATGCATTTACCATTGCCATACTTGCGGCCATTGAGTCACTTCTTTCCTGTGTTGTATCGGATTCAATGGTAAATTCAAGACACAATTCCAATATGGAGCTTGTTGCACAGGGCGCAGGTAACATCGCCAGTGCGCTTTTCGGCGGTATCCCCGCAACGGGAGCCATTGCCAGAACCGCGGCCAATGTAAAGAACGGCGGACGTACACCCATTGCCGGAATGGTACATGCTGTTGTGCTTCTTCTTGTTCTTGTTGTTCTTATGCCTTATGCGGCACTTATCCCCATGCCCACCATCGCTGCCATTCTTTTCATGGTTGCTTACAACATGTGCGGCTGGAGGACTTTCGCAAAGCTTTGCAAGACAGCGCCCAAGTCGGATATCCTTGTTCTTGTGGTGACCTTTGTTCTTACGGTAGTATTTGACCTTGTGGTTGCCATCGAGATCGGTATGATCCTTACATGCGTGCTCTTCATTAAGAGAATGAGCGATGTGACTCTTGTTACGGGCTGGAAGCTTGTGGACGATGCGAACGATCCCGATTCCATCACTTTGAGAAAGGTTCCCGAGCACACAATGGTTTACGAGATCTCAGGTCCCATGTTCTTCGGAGCTGCGGACAAGATCCTGGGTATCGCCGTATCGGAGAGCATGACGAATCTTATCTTAAGAATGAGAAGCGTAAATGCCATCGATTCCACTGCGGTCAATTCACTTAATTCCCTTTACGAGGATTGTAAGGCAAAGAACGTGCGTCTTATCTTATCCCACGTAAACGAGCAGCCCATGTCGGTGCTTGAGAAGAGCGGACTTGTTGAGAAGATCGGCAGGGAAAACTTCTGCGATCATATTGATGAGGCTCTTGTAAGGGCTGAAAAGCAGCAGGATTTGTCTTGACCGACAATTGAAAGTTTCATATAATGAAAAATGATATGCAATGAAATCATGGGAAAGATTGCATATCAGACAAGTATTGTTCAGGGGTACATAAATATGATAAAGAGTATGACAGGCTTCGGAAGGGCGGAATATGCCTCTTCGAAGCGTAAATTCACGGTTGAGATAAAGTCCGTGAATCACAGGTATCTGGATCTGGCCATCAAGATGCCCAAGAAGTTAAATATCTTTGAGGCCGCAATCAGAAACGAACTTAAGAACTACATCCAGAGAGGTAAAGTCGATGTTTATATTACGATGGAGGATTTTACCGACGACAATGTAGGGATAAAGTATAATCGTGAAGTGGCAGCCGAATATCTTAAGTACATCAGACAGATGTCGGATGAATTCGGTCTGGATGCCGAGATCAGGGCATCATCCCTTGCAAAGTTCCCCGAAGTCTTCACTCAGGAGGAAATTGAAGTAGACGAGGATGAGATCTGGTCGGAGCTTAAGAAGGCTCTCTGCGAAGCTGCCGAGCATTTTGTTGAGTCAAGGATCAGGGAAGGTGAGAACCTTAAGACCGATCTTATCGACAAGCTCGATGATATGCTCACACATGTTGCATACATCAAGGATCGGGCTCCGGGAGTCATTGAAGAGTACAAGCAGGGATTAAGGGATAAGGTCGCAGACCTTTTGCAGGATACCAAGGTTGATGAGACAAGGCTTCTGATGGAGGTTACACTCTTTGCGGACAAGGTCTGCATCGACGAGGAAATCGTAAGGCTCACAAGCCATATCGAGACCACAAAGAGCACCCTTACGGAAGGCGGAAGCTGCGGAAGAAAGCTCGACTTCATCGCTCAGGAGATGAACCGCGAAGCAAATACCATGCTTTCCAAGTCCAACGATCTTTCCACCAGCGATCATGCGATCGAATTAAAGACAGAGATTGAGAAGGTACGTGAACAGATTCAAAATATCGAATAAGGGAGAGTGCCTATGGATGGATTACTGATCATACTGTCCGGCTTTTCCGGTGCAGGAAAAGGAACGCTTTTAAAGAAACTGCTTACCGACTACGACGATTATGCGTTTTCGGTTTCAATGACCACGAGGTCCCCGAGACCCGGAGAGGTGGACGGGAAGGATTATTTCTTTGTGACCAGGGAGCAGTTTGAAGAGACGATAAAGAAGGACGGGCTGATCGAGCATGCCACCTATTGCGACAATTATTACGGAACTCCCAGGGATTATGTTTACGACCGTTTAAAAGAGGGCAAGAGTGTTCTGCTTGATATCGAAGTTCAGGGCGCCTTGCAGGTCATGGAAAAATATCCCGAGGTTGTCTCGGTGTTCATTTGCCCGCCTGATGCAAAGGTATGGCTTGAGCGCTTAAGAAACCGTGGGACGGAAACCGAAGAAGTGATCATGCGCCGCGTCAACCAGGCCAAGCGCGAAGCGGACTTCATAGACAGATACGACTACGTTCTGATAAACGACGATCTTGAGACGGCAGCCGCAAAACTTCACGGCCTTATCCAGGCCAGGAGACTTGCCACGTCAAATCAGACCGCTTTTATAGAGAAGATAACAAAAGAAATCAAAAACATATAGAGAATAGGAGAGATAAACATGTTACATCCGTCTTACACAGATCTTATGGAAAAGGTTAACAGCGATGTTGAACCCGGCGAAGCCAAGGTAGTAAACAGCCGTTATTCCATCGTTATGGCTACAAGCCGCCGCGCCCGTCAGCTTATCGACGGTTACCTCATCGACGGTGAGGATGCCCAGACCGTAGCCGACAAGAAGCCTTTAAGCATCGCAGTTGAGGAACTGTACAACGGTGATATACAGATCCTTAACGAAAAGGATGAAGAAGAATAAAATCCGATAAAGAAAGGGAGGGAACAGGTTGTGTGTTTTACGCGACGAGTGTTCCCTTTTTTGTTTTTTTATGAAAATTGTGTTTGTATCCTTAGGCTGCGACAAGAATCTCGTTGATACCGAGATGATGATGGGACAGCTTGCCGAGGCGGGTCATGAGATAACAAATGACGAATCCGAAGCGGATATCGCCGTTGTAAATACCTGCTCCTTCATATCGGATGCAAAGGAAGAAAGCATAGACACCCTGATCTCCATGGGGCGCCTCAAAGAGGAAGGCTCCTTAAAGGGCATCATCGCCGCCGGCTGCCTTGCCCAGCGCTACAGCGAGGACATAAGGCGTGATATTCCCGAGGTTGACGAGATCGTGGGAACCATGGCCATTGACGATATAGTGGCTGCGGTGGAGAGGCTTGCGGAAGGAAAGAAAGAGACCTTCATAAAGCCCATAGACGGCCCGGTGATCTGCGGAAAGCCCCGTCTTGTTTCCACCGGCGGACATTTTGCGTATCTTAAGATCGCCGAGGGCTGCGACAAGCGTTGTTCTTACTGCGCGATACCTTTCTTCAGGGGCAAATACCGAAGCGTTCCGAAGGAAGTGCTGGTCAAAGAGGCCAAGAAGCTTGCTTCCGACGGAGTGAAGGAACTGATCCTGGTAGCTCAGGAGACCACCATATACGGTGTGGATCTTTATAAAAAGAAAATGCTTCCCGAACTGTTAAGGGAACTTTCGAATATTGAGGGCATTGAGTTCATAAGGCTTCTTTACTGCTATCCCGAAGCCATTGACGACGAGCTCATCGAGGAGATGAAGGTCAACAAAAAGGTCTGTCATTACCTTGATATGCCCATCCAGCACGCTTCCGACAGAGTGCTTAAGCGTATGGGAAGGCTGACGAACAGAGCAAAGCTTACGGAACTTATCGGGAAGTTAAGGCGCGAGATCCCGGATATCTGTCTTCGTACCACTCTTATCACGGGCTTTCCCGGTGAGACGGGCAGGGATTTCAAGGAGATGAAGGAATTTGTAAAGGACATGCGTTTTGACAGGCTGGGAGTGTTCACCTATTCACGTGAAGAGGGAACCGGAGCTGCCGAAATGTCCGGACAGATCCCCGAATTCATCAAGAAAATGCGAAGAAATTCCATAATGAAGCTTCAGCAGCAGATCGCCTTTGAAAAGGCCGAGGGCGAGATCGGAAGGAGCCTCAAAGTCATGGTGGAGGGCCGAATGCCCGACGAAAGTGACTCATACAAGGCGGTTTATGCCTGCAGGACCTATAAAGATGCTCCGGAGGTTGACGGATTTCTGTTCCTTGAGACCGAGCGTGAGCTTATGACGGGGGATGTGGTGCCCGTTAAGGTCACTGCCTCGAATAAATACGATCTGATTGGAGTACCCGATTATGAATTTACCGAATAAACTTACGATGCTCAGGGTCTTTCTTATCCCTGTGTTCGTTTTCTTCATGTTCACGACACTTGTTCCGGGCAATTTCTTTTTCGCTCTGGCAGTGTTCATCATCGCAAGCCTTACGGACATGCTTGACGGAATGATAGCAAGAAAAAGAAACCTTGTTACCAATTTCGGGAAGTTCATGGATCCTTTGGCGGACAAGCTTCTTGTTATAAGCGCTCTTATCTGCCTTCTTGTTATTGAGGATGGAGCAAGGCTTTGTCCAAACAGGGTATTGGCAGCCATCGCCATCATGGTGATCGTTGCCAGGGAATTTGTGATAAGCGGGTTCAGGCTCGTGGCAAGTGATGCGGGGATCGTTATCGCTGCTTCCATGTGGGGAAAGGTAAAGACCGCAACTACAATGGTAGCCATCTGCGTTCTTATTGCGGCAGGGGACCTTGCCTTTTTGAAGATACCGGGATATGTGCTTTTCTGGGTGTCGGTTCTTCTTACGGTGGTATCCCTTGTGGATTATTTAAGAAAAAATATCGGTGTTATCAAGGATGGTAAAAAATGAGTGAGAAAAAGATTGTAGAGATCGTCTGTGTAGGTACGGAGATCTTACTGGGAAATATCGTTAACACGAATGCCGCTTATCTTGCGGAGAAATGTGCGGGTCTCGGTCTTGTGAATTACTATCAGACCGTTGTCGGCGACAACAAAGACAGGCTTAAGGAGACCATTAAGCTTGCACTTTCCAGGTCCGATATCGTTATCTTAAGCGGCGGCCTCGGTCCCACGGAGGACGATCTTACCAAGGAGACGGCTGCAGAGGTCTGCAAAAAGAAAATGTTCCTCGATGAGGAGAGCAAGGCAGCCATCGTGGCATATTTTGAAAGACGCGGGCTGGAACTTACCGATAACAATTTCAAGCAGGCAATGATCCCCGAGGATTCCGTTATCCTTAAGAACAATAACGGAACCGCTCCCGGAGTGATAATAAAGTATGAGAACAAGCATGTTGTTCTTCTTCCCGGACCTCCCGGAGAGTTAAAACCCATGTTTGAAGAAAGTGTCGTACCGTATCTTGAGAAACTTACTTCACTGGTGATCCGTTCTCAGACGGTAAAGATCGTTTCCGTCGGCGAGAGCATCGCAGAAACCAGGATCAAGGACCTGATCGACGCTCAGACAAATCCCACCATCGCAACCTATGCAAAGGTCGGCGAGGTTCATGTCAGAGTGACGGCTTCCGCGGACAGCGATGAGGAAGCAATGAAGCTTATCAAGCCCGTGGTCAAGGAGCTTAAATCCAGGTTCGGAACCAATGTCTACACGACGGAGGAAGAGGTGACTCTTGAGAAGGCTTTGGTGGATCTTCTTGAAGCTTCGAATCTGAGGATCTCGACGGTTGAATCTTGCACAGGCGGAATGGTTGCCGCAAGGATCATCAACGTTCCCGGCGCCTCAGAGGTTTACAAGGCAGGCTTCATCACATATTCAAACAAGGCAAAAAGAAAGCTTGCGGGAGTAAAGAAGAGTACTCTCGAGAAATATACCGCAGTCAGTGCCGAAACTGCTGTGGAGATGGCCAAGGTTCCCGAGATCGGACCGAAGGCCGATGTCATCGTTTCCGTAACGGGCTGTTTAAGACCGGAAGAGGGAGATGAAAACAAGACGGGACTTGTATATATCGCCTGCAACGTAAGCGGCGATGTGAAGGTCAAAGAGTACCGCTTCGGCGGAAACCGCCGGAAGATAAGAGAGAGTGCCACTACGGCGGCACTTGTTCTTGCAAGGGAATGCATACTTGATTATTTCAGTAAGATCAATTTCGGTTAATACTTAAGGAGTTAAGAGATGGCGCGATTTGATTTCTGCCCCAAATGCGGGGCATTGGCAAGAGACGGGGTATGTACCAGCTGCGGATATACGGTTCCCGGTGCGGTGGTGAGCGCTGAACCCGCCGTAAATGCGGGACAGACCGGATATGAAGGCCGGCCTGCAAACGATCCCTATGTATCTCAGAATGTTTCTCAGACGGGATACACGGCAGGCTATATGGCACAGCCGCAGGAGACTTCTCAGACATATCAGGCGCCTCAGACGGCATATACACCTCAGACGACGATATATCAGAATGCTACGAGAAATCCTGTGAGCACACAGCAGTATACTTATTCGGGTCAGCAGTATACTTATCAGAACCCTCAGTATACACAGGCTGCACAGCAGGATCCCAATGCGGCGTATCAGAACCCGGGCGCAGCGTATCAGAATCAGAACAATGCATATCAGAATCCCCGGGGAGCGCAGCCTTACTATCTGAACGGTCAGCAGTATTACAACCCCGGGCAGACTGCTTACGGGCAGCCCGGATACGGTACGAAGAAGGCTAATCCGGTACCGTGGCTCATTGCGGGAAGCGTTGTTGTTTTTATGCTCTGCATTTATGTGCTTTTCTCCTTTGTGAAATACGGCAGGGCCATCATCAATTCCATTCCGTCCGCCTACGGAACGGATCAAGAATATGACTACGGCCTCGGAGAGGGCGAGGATTCGGATCATATCGGTGAGTACGATCCCGACGGAGGATACGATCCCGACGCAGACGTTGATTATCAGCAGTTTTTTGAACGCTACGGGAATTATGACAGTCCCCTTGCGGATATCCTTGCGGTAAACGAGGAATACTTCGGAACGGGCAAGCTTGCGGAACTGACGGACGATCCCTATTCGGGCAAAGATCCCAATGCCTATGAATTTGATAACTATGTGGATACAAGCGCGGGTTATACCGTTTCCTCCACATCCTGGGTATATGATAACAGTAACGGACGTTACGACAGCACAAATCTCACCCTTCCTCATTACCTTCATATGTCCGGAAATTATATTGTTCTTTCAAATACCGGGCTTGAAAACGAGGATGAGATCAACAGGCTGATCTATGAACGTTCCGTTCGCGGAGCCGAGATCGGTGAGGAAGGTGTTTACTACACGGATTCCGAGCAGTATCCCGATATGTGCGTATTCAGCGATGCATATATCACCTACATGGACAAAGATGTTTTGAGCATCATGTTCTACAGCTCGGGCTATCTTGTTGAGGATTATGGCGGAGAGAATGAAGAACCCACGTACATATTGTCGAGTATCTATTCCATCAACATCGACATGAAAACGGGAAAAGAGATCCTTGCTTCCGAGACCTTCGATTTCGGCGGTGACTTTGTTCAGACCTTTAAGGATCAGTGCCTTTCCCAGAACGGTGCAGCCATAGACTATTTTGAGAGCGACGAAGAACTGGAAAAAGAACTGACCGATGATTCAAAGGTGGTCTGGGCATACACGCCTCTCGGACTTGAGGTCGGAGTAAACAGACCCGGTCTTGTGGGCTGGTCCACGGGAACCTTTACGGATTATTCCGCACTTAAGAAATGATATTGACAGTAAGGAAAAACAAAGATAAAGTAAGAGCGTGGACAGTTTGTCCGCGCTCTTTCAATATTCTGGCATAACGCATCATTTGTACCGGTTTTCCCGGAAGTTCGCAAATGAGATAAATGAACATTGACCGGCAAAACAGGGTGTTAAAAGGGACATCTTCTGGTTTATTATGTCATTAAAGCCACGGATATGAGGCCGGAATCAAATAAATCAACAATAATGCTTGACAAAATCGAACAGATGTTTTATCTTAACTACAGAACATTTGTTCATTAATCGGGAGGACATCAATGGAACAGGATGAAAAGCGCAGAGCCCTTGAAGCGGCTCTCGGACAGATCGAGAAACAGTACGGAAAGGGAGCTGTCATGAGACTTGGCGATCCCGCCGCACAGATGAATGTTGAAACAATACCCACGGGTTCATTAAGCCTTGACCTTGCACTTGGTCTCGGCGGTATCCCCAAGGGAAGGATAGTAGAGATATACGGACCCGAATCCAGCGGTAAGACCACCGTCACCCTTCATATGATCGCTGAGGTTCAGAAGCGCGGAGGTATCGCAGGCTTTATAGATGCCGAGCACGCTCTTGATCCCGTATACGCCAAGAATATAGGTGTAGATATAAACAACCTCTATATCTCCCAGCCCGACGACGGCGAGCAGGCTCTTGAGATCACCGAGAAGATGGTTCGCTCCGGAGCCGTTGATATAGTTGTTGTTGACTCGGTAGCAGCTCTGGTTCCCAAGGCCGAGATCGACGGAGATATGGGTGATTCCCATATGGGCCAGCAGGCACGTCTTATGTCCCAGGCTCTCCGTAAGCTTACCGCTGTCATCAGCAAGGCAAACTGTACGGTAGTATTTATCAACCAGCTCCGTGAGAAGCTCGGTGTTATGTTCGGCAACCCCGAGACCACTACCGGCGGACGTGCACTTAAATTCTATTCTTCCGTACGTCTTGATGTAAGGCGTATCGAATCCCTTAAGCAGAACGGTGAAGTCATCGGTAACCGTACAAGGGTTAAGGTCGTTAAGAACAAGATCGCACCTCCTTTCAAAGAGGCTGAATTTGATATCATGTTCGGCGAAGGCATTTCCTATGCGGGAGATGTTCTGGATCTTGCCGTTAACTGTGATATCGTAAATAAGAGCGGTGCATGGTTTGCATACGAAGGCAACAAGATCGGCCAGGGACGTGAAAACGCCCGTCAGTACTTAAAGGACAACCCTGATATCTTAGAGGAGATCGCCGAAAAGGTCAGGGAACATTACGGTCTTGGTGAAGGTCAGGCAACGGACGAGGAATGATGAATATAGTTTCGATCACCGAAATAAACAAACAACGTGCAAGGATTTCTCTGGATACAGAGGAATCCTTTGTATTATACAAAGGCGAGATAAGGATGCTTCACCTTAAGGAAGGCATGGAGCTTTCAGGCGAGAATTATGACCGTATAATGAAGGGCATACTTCCGAAACGCTGTAAGATGAGGGCAATGAACCTGTTAAAGGACAGGTGTTATACTTCCTATTCCCTTAAAAAGAAGCTTCTTGACGGAGGCTATCCCGAGGCGGTAGCGGAGGAGGCCTTAAGCTATGTTTCTTCCTTCGGATATGTGAACGATCTTAAATATGCAATGATGTATATTGAGGATCAGGAATCAAAGCATACCATAAGGGAGATCACACAGAAACTGTTAAGCAAGGGCATCCCCGTTTCCTTAACCGAGGAGGCTTTAAGGCAGCTGGGTGAGGAGAGGGAAGCCTACGGTGAGCAGTCTCGTGGCGACATAGAGAATGAACTGATAGAGAAGACCTTAAAAAAACGCGGATATACAGGTGACGAGAGTTATGAGGAGCGCCAGAAAATCCTTGCTTATTTCTACAGAAGGGGCTTTGATACGGACCGCGTAAGAAGGGTAATGGAAGATATTTCGAAAGATCCGGATAATTGATGCCGTTAACATAATTTCGCCTTGACATACTTCTTCAATTTATTTACAATTAATCTGTTGTAAAAATGTATATTAGGATGCTTATGCATTCCATATAGAAATTTATGCAATGAAATAAATTGAATAAGGAGGTAACCTGTATGTGGCCCATCATAGCCATTGCAGCTATCGTCCTCTTGGTTGTTTCAGTGCCCGTTTCCATCATAGTTACCAAGAACAAAATGCTCAATGAAGCAAACGGTAAGATCGGAAATGCAGAGACTCAGGCCCGTTCCATTATCGACGAGGCATTAAAGGAGGCTGAAGCAAAGAAGCGTGAGAGTTTGCTTGAGATCAAGGAAGAGTCCATCAAGAGTAAGAATGAACTCGACAAAGAGATCAAGGACCGTCGTGCAGAGATGCAGCGTAACGAACGCCGTATCCAGCAGAAGGAAGAAAACATCGATCGCAAGACCGAAGCAATCGAGAGAAAAGAGCAGAGCTTAGCTGCAAAGGAAGAGAACCTGGCAAAACAGAAAGAAGAAGTTGCCAGACTCAACGAAGAACGTATACAGGAACTTGAAAGAATTTCAGGTCTTACCTCTGAACAGGCAAAAGAGCACCTTTTAAAGATTGTTGAAGACGAAGTAAAGTTGGAAGAAGCTAAGCTCATTAAAGATATGGAGCTTAGAGCGAAGGAAGAATCGGACAAGAAAGCAAGGGAATATGTAGTGGGCGCCATTCAGAAATGCGCTGCAGATCATGTTTCCGAGGCTACCATCTCTGTTGTTCAGCTTCCAAACGATGAGATGAAGGGACGTATAATCGGTCGTGAGGGACGTAACATAAGAACCCTTGAAACAATGACCGGCGTTGACCTGATCATCGATGACACTCCCGAGGCGGTTATCCTTTCAGGATTCGATCCCATCAGGAGAGAGGTCGCAAGGATCGCACTTGAAAAACTCATTGTAGACGGAAGGATCCATCCCGCCCGCATTGAGGAAATGGTAGAAAAAGCACAAAAAGAAGTTGAAAATATGATCAAGGAGGAAGGTGAAGCCGCACTGATCGAGGTCGGTGTTCACGGTATCCATCCCGAGCTTGTCAGACTCCTTGGTAAATTACGTTTCCGTACCAGTTATGGTCAGAATGTATTGAGACATTCCATCGAGGTCGCACAGCTTTCCGGTCTTCTCGCAGCTGAGATCGGTCTTGATGTAAGAAGCGCGAAACGCGCCGGTCTCCTTCATGATATCGGTAAAGCCGTTGACCATGAAATGGAAGGATCCCATGTTCAGCTTGGAGCGGATCTTTGTAAGAAATACAAGGAAGTTCCCACTATCGTTAATGCGGTTGAAGCTCACCACGGTGATGTTGAACCTCAGTCACTGATAGCGGTAATTGTGCAGGCAGCAGATGCAATCTCAGCGGCACGTCCCGGTGCAAGACGTGATTCGCTTGAAACCTATACACAGAGGTTAAGACAGCTTGAAGACATTTCCAACAGCTTCAAGGGTGTTGACAAATCTTTTGCTATTCAGGCAGGTAGAGAAGTTCGAGTTATGGTAGTTCCTGAGGCCGTTACGGATGCCGATATGGTCATCATGGCACATGATATCGCCAAGAAGATCGAGGATGAAATGGAATATCCCGGCATGGTAAAGGTCAGTGTTATCCGCGAGTCTCGAGTTACAGACTACGCAAAGTAATGAGTTTAAAGAGTGTTTCCGAAAGGAGACACTCTTTTTTTGTAACTTTCGGATATTTTGTAAAAATTTCTCTTTTTATACCTTTAAAATGTGAAAAAACTGTTCCATTCGTACCAATTTTGTTGTAAAATTATAGAGAATTCTGTTCTAAAAAGAATGTTCAGACAGATGTATTGGAGTGGGGATGAAAAAGAAGATTGCCATATGTGCAAACGGATGGAATTATGACTCGCTGGCAACAGCCCTTGAAGGTATCAAACAATTCGCCAAGGAGAAGGATTTTGATATCTTCACTTTTTTGAGTTTTGCGTCATACAGCGAATTTGTTACCCTTATGCAGGGTGAACTTAATATCTATAGCATGATGGATCCGGCAAGCTATGACGGAGTCATCGTTTTTTCGTCTTCCCTGAATTCTCAGGAAACGGCAGTTTCCGTCTGCCTGCGTGCTAAGCAGGCTCACGTTCCCGTAGTAAGTATAGGTATGGATATCGAAGGCATTCATTCGATATGTGTTAATAATGATGAGGGTATGCGCGCTCTTGTTACTCACCTTGTGGAGGTGCATGATGTAAAGGACGTGGTCTTCATCGGCGGAACTCCCGATCATGTGGACAGTATCGCAAGGCTTGAGGTAACCAGAGCCGTTCTTAAGGAACACGGCCTTGACCTTCCTGATGAGAACGTCAAATACGGTAGATGGTCAAATCGATATACTGCGGAAGTGGTTTCCGAAATATGTGATTCAAAGCGGGGACTTCCGGATGCATTTGTCTGTGCAAACGATATCATGGCTCTGGCAGCATGTACGGAGCTTGAGAGAAGGGGCTATGACGTACCAGACAGTGTCTTTGTTACCGGCTTTGACAGCATCAAGGAAGGCAAATTCTTCTATCCGGCACTGACTTCCGTTAAACAGAATTACGAAAAGATCGGTTTCAGGGCCTGCGAGATACTTTTTGAAGAAATCGCAGGTGATAAGGAAACAAAGGTTGAGATCGCTCCTTCTTCTTTCGTATGCGGAGAAAGCTGCGGATGCAAGGGGGACGAGGATTTTGAAGCATGCCGTATGGCTTACTGCAGACATTCCTTCCAGCGAAGTACCAGTGCAAAGCTTCTTGAGCAGAACGAAAGGGTAATGCGTAACTGGCTTTCGGATATGCCCAGTTATAAGGTGATGAAGGAAACCCTTGAGGATCATTATTTAAGAAATCATCAGTTTGAGGGTGACGGTTTTTATATCGTCGTCGATGCGGAATATTACGAAGATGTTATGATCAGCGAGCAGGAACTTTGGGCAAGACATTTAAGAAAGGGCTGTGAGGTTCTTATCGCACTTAAGAACGGAGAGATCAGAAATGATCTTCCGGTAAACGCGGAGCTCATCGTTCCCGGATATGAGAAGATCGAAGGCGAGCAGCATATTTATTTCATGCTTCCGCTCCATTACTTTGAAGCAAATTACGGATATCTTGTTCTTACGGATTCACCTTACATCATAGAAGAAGATATGCTGTATCCCTATATAGAGAAGCTTCAGCAGTCGATGCGTCTGATGCGGACAAACTTAAGGCTTAAGAGTTTGTATGACAAGGATCAGATGACGGGTCTCTTTAACCGATTTGGTTATGAGGACAAGGCCGTTGCCATATTTGAAGACAGTTTAAGCCGTAAGGCCGAACTCATGGTAATGTTTGTTGATATCAACTATATGAAGCGTATCAATGACGAGTTCGGACATCTTCACGGTGATAATGCGATCAAGACCGTAGTTGCCTCCATAAACGATACTATACAGAACGAGGGCATTGCGGTAAGGTTCGGCGGAGATGAATTCCTTATAATCGTTCCCGACTGTGACGAAGCAAGGGCAGCGGGTATGAAGCAGTCCATAATAGATTATCTGGGGCATAAGAACGATGAGGATACGGCTCCTTACAAGATTTCGGTAAGTATCGGATATGTGGTTACGGACCCCGAAGGAAGGCCCAATGCAGTGCTTCAGGATTACATCCGAGAAGCGGATAAATTGATGTACGATATCAAAAAAGAGATGCATACAAAGGATCGCAGGCAGAGATAAGCCTGCGATCTTTCAATAATTTCAAGTTTTAGTGGAAATATGACGGATTCCATGTTATACTTCAGTGCGACAACGCATTAAATCATACGGAGAATTTATATGAATGTAGAATTTGAGAAGAAACTGGCCATTCCCATGGAAGTCAAGGAGATGTATCCCGCATCCATGGAGATCACCGGCAAGGTACAGGAAAGGGATGCGGCCCTTAAGAAGATATTTTCGGGTGAAGATGACCGTATTGTTCTTATTATAGGACCCTGCTCGGCGGACAGAGAGGACAGTGTTCTTGATTATATTTCAAGGCTTATTCCTGTACAGGAGAAGGTTAAGGACAAGATATTCATAATCCCCAGGATATATACAAACAAACCTCGTACCACCGGCGGCGGATATAAGGGAATGCTCCATCAGCCCGATCCCAATGAAAAGCCCGACCTTTTCAAGGGCATCATCGCCATAAGAGAGCTTCACATGAAGGCGGTAAAGGAAACGGGATTTACCTGTGCGGACGAGATGCTTTATCCCGAAAGCTACAAATACATCGATGATATCCTTGGTTATGTGGCTGTCGGTGCAAGAAGTGTCGAGGATCAGCAGCACAGACTTACCGCCAGCGGTATCGAAGTGCCTGTGGGAATGAAGAACCCCACATCGGGAGATTATTCCGTAATGATGAACGCCATTAAGGCAGCTCAGGGAGATCATCATTTCATCTACAGAGGCTGGGCAGCCCATTCCCTTGGAAATCCTTACGCACATGCGATCCTTCGCGGATACACGGGACCCGACGGAAAGAGCTTCCCCAATTATCATTATGAGGATATCGTTAAGCTCTGTGATGCTTATGATGCACATCCGGACCTTTTGAATCCCGCAGTGATCGTTGATACAAACCACGCAAATTCGGGCAAGAATCCATTTGAACAGCCCCGTATCATAAATGAGGTGCTTACAAACTGCAGGTATAATGACAGGATCAGAAAGATCGTTAAAGGCTTCATGGTTGAAAGCTATATTGAAGACGGAAATCAGTCCATAGGCGGCGGATGCTACGGTAAGTCCATTACCGATGCCTGCCTTGGCTGGGAGAAGACAGAGAGAATGATATATGAGATAGCCGACAGGCTTTAATAAGAAAGGCAATGACCCTTGTGGGCCATTGCCTTTGTTTATTGTTATTTTTCCATTGCTTCGGCAAGCTCTTTAAGATACTTGGGAATGTTGATGGACTGAGGACAGTGGTTCATGCAGCTGCCGCACATTATGCAGTCCGCGGGAGTTCCGTCGCTCTGGATCCATTTTGTTTCTCCAAGGGCCCAGGCACCGTCAAGTTTGAACTTGTTATAAACTCTTAAGTACTCGGGAATGTTGATCTTCATAGGGCAGTTGGGAGTACAGTATCTGCAGGAGGTGCAGGGAGCTGTATACTGCTTCTTGAACAACTCTATTGCCTCCATAAGGATATCAATCTCTGCGGGAGAAAGAGAATCCGTTGTGGAGAAGGTCTTTATATTGTCCTCAATCTGGGACATATCGTTCATTCCGCTTAATACCACCAAAACATTGGGAAGTGTCTTAACGAAGTTGAATGCCCAGGAGGAAATGGAAGCATCGGGACGGGACTTCTTAAGAAGTTCCTCGGCGTCGGGAGTAAGGGTTGAAAGCTTACCGCCTCTGACGGGCTCCATTACCATGATGGGGATGTTGCGCTTGGTAAGTATGTTATATTCTTCCTCGGTAGCTCCGAAATGCCAGTCATAGTAGTTTAACTGGATCTGAGCGAAATCCCACTGATGATGATCGGCAAATCTCTCAAGAGTCTTTGTACTTGCGTGGGAAGAGAAGCCTAAATAAGTGATCTTTCCCTGCTTCTGCATCTCCAGGAAATACTCGATACAACCGGAATTGAGATACTCCTCGATATTGCTGTCCATAAGACAGTGGATGAGGTAGAAATCGATGTGGTCGGTCTGAAGGCGCTTAAGCTGAGCCTCAAACATTCCCTTATAATCCTTCTCGGCACCGATATTGTACTTGGTGGCAAGATAGAATTTATCACGGGGATATTTCTTCATGCACTCGCCAAGACAGCTTTCTGAATCGGTGTTGTTGTAAACATGAGCCGTATCGAAGTAGTTGATACCGTTCTCAAATGCAGCATCGATTATCGCATGAGCCTTCTCATAATCGATATGCTGACCTTCCTTATCGGTAGTGGGGAAACGCATATTTCCCAATCCCAGACGGGAGAGGAAGATGTTTTTATAGGGTTTGTAGATCATTGTAACCTCCTTCTTTGGTGAGCGTGTCAATCTATCCATTCATAATCCCCGCCGGTGATGGCAAGGCTTAAAAGAATATCCATCTTCTCAACATTTTCTGCCCCCTCTATGACTTCCAAGAGCTCGGCACTTTCCGTAACCTCCGGAAGCTCGTCGTCGGGGCCTATCTCCATGGACGGAACCTCTCCGCAATAGGGGCATGTCATCTTCGGTACGATCTTCGTATCAAGAAAACGTTCCCCGCATTCCTTACACTCATAAAAGCCGCAGGATTCAGTGTTGTCAGGTACGTAATACATTTGTTTCTCCTTAAGAACATTCTATGTGTGAATGGTAACATTTTTATGGTATAATCGCAAGGTCGATAGATTTCGAAAGTAGTTTTTTTCAATTTTTACAAAGATAAATAAAGGATTTATATGGCATATTACAGAAGAAGAAAAAGCAGGAAGAGCAAGGGCTTAAAGGAGATAACTCCCGAACTCCTGACTGCAAGAAGTACGTTTCTTGACATCCTCTCAAAAGAACGCAGAAATATCATAAGGGAGAACGTGAAATACCTCCCCGAATATGTTAAGGAATATCGCTTCACGGAGCTTGTATACGATGAAGTCAAGGCAAAGCTTGACCGTTCCTCTCTTGAAGATATTTTTTACAGAGCGCTGAGGGGAAATCCAAATGCCAAGGGCATAACAACAACCCTTGCCAACAAGTCATACATGTGGAAAGAAAAGAAGTCCGCCTTTTTTGCCACAGCGGATTATCTTGCCAATAAATATCAGGAAGCAGCCCTTTACAGAAGCTTAACCCGTCAGGGCTACGAAAAGGATCTTCACGATTACTACGTAAAGCTTCTTCCCGCCATCAGAGAAGAGGCAAGGCTTGCCTTTGACAATTCCATATATCAGAACCGTGTCTATCTAAGGATGGAGCACGAGATCCTCGAAGAGGACAGACTCTTTCAGGGTATGATCACGGACCGTATACCCGACCGTATCCCGGATCTTTACCCCCTTGCCAGGAAAATGAGAAGGCACTTCATTCTTCATGTCGGACCCACCAATTCCGGTAAGACTTACGATGCCCTCGAAGCCCTCAAGAAAGCCGATAAGGGCGTATATCTTGCACCCCTTCGTCTCCTTGCCTTTGAGATCTACGACCGCTTAAACGAAGCGGGAGTATTATGCAACATGATCACGGGTGAAGAGGAGATCATGGTGGAAGGGGCAAAGCACTATTCCGCCACCATCGAGACCGCCAGCATGACCGAGATCTACGACGTTGCAGTCATCGACGAAGGACAGATGATCGGTGAAGAACAAAGAGGAGGAGCCTGGACCAGAGCCATCCTTGGCATATGCGCCGACGAAGTTCACATCTGTTCCGACGAATCCTGTGTGGAGCTCATAACCGCCATCATCGAAGAGTGCGGCGACACCTGGGAGATGAAAAGAAACTCCCGCGCCGTTCCCCTTGTTTTTGATAAAGAACGTTTCACATTCCCCGGCGCCGTAAAGGAAAAGGATGCGCTGATCGTATTCTCCAAGCAGTCGGTCATCGCCGTTGCCGCAGAACTTCAGCGCTATGGCATCAAAGCCAGCATGATCTACGGAAACCTTCCCTACGATGTTCGCATGAACGAAGTACGCCGCTTTGTGGAAGGGGAAACACAGGTTGTTGTTGCCACCGATGCCATCGGAATGGGATTAAACCTTCCCATAAAAAGAATAGTATTTCTTGAAACAAGAAAATTTGACGGTCACACCCGTCGCCCCCTTAACGTAAGCGAGATCAAACAGATCGCCGGACGCGCCGGAAGGCGAGGTCTCTTCGAGACAGGCTTCTATACCTCCGAATACCGCGAAAAGGCCATAAAACGAGCGGTTGAAGGTTCTGTCGAGACCATATCCTTCGCACGTATGGGCATTCCGGAGAACATCATATATCTCGACATGCCCTTATCCGAGATCCTCAAGCGCTGGGAAGACGTGGAATTTACCAGCCTCTACGAAAAGGCGGATCTTGAAGAGGATATTGCCCTCTGCAAAAAACTCGAAAAGGTCGTAACCGACAAGAAACTGATCTACGACTTCATCATGATCGGCTTCCGCACCTCCAAAGCCTTTTTAACCGACATACTCCTTCGCTTCGCCGTGATCGAGGAACAGGGCGGAACGGACATGTTAGACCGTATCAACGACGTTGTAGACGCCAACTTGGTTCCTTTCGATGACGAACTTGACCGAATGAGCATGGAAGAGCTTGAAGACCTCTATCTCGTCTACGACCTGATCTATGCCTACCTTCGCAAGTTCGACCACCGCGACCGCTTATCCGACATCATCGAACTCAAACGAGACTGTTCCGGCCGCATAATCGACATCCTCAAAAACCAGCAGCTGGAAGGCCGCAAATGCCGTATCTGCGGCAAGTCCCTCCCCTGGAACTACCCGTATGCCAAGTGCGAGGATTGTTATATGCTGGAGTAGAGCTTCATTTTTCGTATACGTTATGGTTGCGGGTCCTGTCACGCAGGCAGGCCAGTCGGTCAGACAAGTTCACGGTTTGGAAAGCAACCGTTCTCAACTCCCTTGGTGACCTGCCTATCGTGCCACCCGTATTTACGCATGTGGTTGAGTCAAGGAATAAACCGGGTTCTGTCAACGCAGGAATCTCAACGTAAACAAACGACGTGAGCGAATACCGTGGTGAAATCAGCCCCGCAGTATCCCTTATCGAGCGGGTTTTGTGAAAAAACATTCGGGGACTTGTTCGAACCGGTCGTGCTTTTTACGGCCGGAAGTTGGAGCCGGATGTTTTCGGTCTGAACAAAGCCCGGGAGATTAGTAGATACAGCGAGCTGATAAGACACGGTATTCGCTCACGTCGTTAAGAAATACACTCAAACCTGCGTGACAGGACCCGCGAAATATGCGTAGATATATCTTGACAACCCAAAGGTTTTAGGGGTATAGTTCATTCAATAGAGGCAAAGGCGCTTCGACTGTGGTCGAAGAGTCTTTTTTTATGCGGAGAATGAGATGAAACTTGAATTTGTTAAGATGGAAGGCTGTGGAAACGACTATGTTTACGTGGATTGTGTGAAGGAGCAGCCACTCATTGAGGATAAGAGTGAACTGGCACGGAAGATAAGCGACAGACATTTCGGCGTGGGCGGTGACGGACTCATTTTTGTGAACAGGTCGGAGATCGCCGACTTTGAGATGGAGATGTACAACGCCGACGGTTCCAGAGGCGAGATGTGCGGGAACGGCATCAGATGCGTGGCCAAGCTGGTATACGACAGAGGGTATGTTAAGAAGGATAAGTTTACCATAGAGAGTATGGGAAGTATCAAGAAGATAGAAGTTACGGCGAAGGACGGGAAGGCCGTTGAAATCTCGGTGGATATGGGAACTCCCATTCTTACTCCCGAGAAGGTGCCTCTCAGTATCGAAAAGGGTGCTGAAAAGGCAGTGAATGTGCCGATAACGGCGGGAAAGATCTCGGCTGAGTTTACGGCGGTTTCCATGGGAAATCCCCATGCTGTTGTTTTTATGGAAACGTTGAAGGGTTATGACGGAAGTCTTGAGGATATGCCTCTTGAGGCCATAGGCCCTGATTTTGAGAACCATGTTTTCTTTCCGAAGCGTGTTAACACGGAGTTTATTGAGGTGGTTGACAGGGATAATGTCAACATGCGCGTCTGGGAAAGAGGAAGCGGTGAGACTCTGGCCTGCGGAACGGGCTGCTGTGCCACGGTGGTGGCGGGTGTGCTTACGGGAAGGACGAACCGCAGCATCACGGTACATTTAAGGGGAGGGGATCTTAAGCTGTCCCTTAATAAAGAGGATGGACATGTTTATATGACGGGTCCGGCCCGGGAAGTATTCACGGGTTTATTTGACGTATAAGGAGAAGATACCATGAAGATCAACAAAGATTATCTCAACCTGTCGGAAAATTATCTGTTTTCGGAGATCGCTTCGAGAGTAAAGAAATATGGGGCAGAACATCCGGATAAGGAGATCATAAGGCTTGGTATAGGCGATGTGACAAAGCCCATAGCGGAGCCCATAATGGCTGCTCTTAAGAGTGCTGTGGATGAGATGGGAAAGAAGGAGACCTTCAGGGGCTATGCTCCCGACAGAGGCTATGAGTTCTTAAGAAAGGCCATCAGTGATATCGATTACAAAAAGAGAGGCTGTGATATAGAACCCGACGAGATCTTTGTTTCCGACGGAGCAAAGAGCGACTGCGGAAATATTCAGGAGATATTCGATAAGGACAATGTTGTTGCCGTTACGGATCCCGTATATCCCGTTTATGCAGACACAAACGTAATGGCCGGAAGAAAGATAATCTACATGCCATGTACCAAGGAAAACGGCTTCATCCCGGAGATTCCGAAAAAAAAGGCGGATATCATCTATCTTTGTTTCCCCAACAACCCCACGGGTACCGTCATAAAAAAAGATCAGCTTCAAAAGTTTATTGACTATGCACAAACAAACGATTCTGTGATAATATATGACGCAGCATATGAAGCATACATAACGGAGGAGGGGATCCCTCATTCCATATATGAGTGTGAAGGCGCAAAGGAAGTTGCTATCGAGCTTCATTCTTTTTCCAAGAATGCGGGCTTTACGGGCTTGAGGCTCGGTTATGCGGTGGTTCCGAAGGCTCTCAAAAGAGAGGGAGTGTCACTGAATGCTCTCTGGGCAAGACGCCACGCCACCAAGTACAACGGAGCTCCCTATATCGTTCAGAGGGCCGGTGAAGCGGTCTACAGCGAAGCGGGGATGAAGGCCGTGATGACTCAGGTCAGGGAGTACATGGAGAATGCAACTCTCATAAGAACAAAACTTTCCGACATGGGTTACGAGGTATTCGGAGGCGTCAATGCACCTTACATATGGATGAAGGTTCCGAAAGAAATGTCCGGATGGGATTTCTTTGACCTGCTGCTTGACAAAGCAAATGTGGTGGGTACACCCGGCGAAGGCTTCGGCAAATGCGGAGCGGGCTACTTCAGACTTACCGCCTTCGGGGACAAGAACGATACGCAGCGCGCGATGGAAAGGATAAAGGGAATATAAATGGCAAAGAGGCTTAAGAAGAAACTGGTATTGGAAGACGGCAGCGTATTTTCGGGTCTGTCCTTCGGTTCCGAAGAAGACAAGCTTTCGGAACTGGTATTCAATACATCAATGGTGGGTTATCAGGAGATACTGTCGGATCCCTCCTATACGGATCAGGCAGTTGTCATGACATTTCCTTCCATGGGTAATTACGGTATAAACGATTCGGATTTCGAATCACGAAACCCGGGGATAAATGCCCTCATAGTCAGGGACTATACCGAATACCCAAATCATTTCGAATGCACCGAAACTCTTGAAGACACAATGAAGCGCTACAATATCAGCGGTATCTTCGGTGTGGATACAAGGGCTCTTACAAGGATCATCAGGGAGAAGGGAAGCTTAAAGGCCCTTATCACCGATGAAGAGACTCCTTTGGAAGAATGCATGAGCCGTCTTTCGGCTTTTGATTATGCACATGATGCAATAAACCGCGCAGCAAGAACAAAGCGCGAGATATATCCAGCAGATGAAGCACGTTTTCGTGTTGTTGCCATTGACTGCGGAATGAAGATGAATATCGTCAACTGCTTAAACCGTCTCGGCGTAAGTGTGACCGTTGTACCCTTTGATACAAGTGCTGCGGAGATACTCGCATTACACCCTGACGGAATCTTTGTATCTAACGGACCGGGGGACCCCACCGATGCCAAGGCCACCATTGAGACCGTCAGGGAACTTAAAGGAAAGTTCCCCATTTTCGGTATCTGTCTCGGTCATCAGATCATATCCCTTGCTTACGGAGCAAAGACCTATAAACTCAAATTCGGTCACAGAGGCGGAAACCATCCCGTAATGAACCTTAAGACGGGACGTACGGAGATAACCTCTCAGAACCATTCCTATGCGGTGGATGAAGAAAGCCTCAAGGCTACAGATCTTACCGTTACCCACGTAAACCTTCTTGACAATACCATCGAGGGTGTTGAGTGCGAAAAGGACAAAGTCTTCGGAGTTCAGTATCATCCCGAAAGTGCTCCCGGTCCCAACGACAGCAGATACCTGTTTACAAAATTCATAGAGAATATGGAGAACTATAAAAATGCCTAAACGAACGGATATAAAGAAAATACTCGTCATCGGCTCGGGACCCATCGTCATAGGTCAGGCAGCAGAGTTTGACTATGCGGGAACCCAGGGCTGTCTTGCGCTTCGTGAAGAGGGCTATGAGGTGGTGCTCTGTAACTCAAACCCCGCCACCATAATGACCGACAGCACCATTGCGGACAAGGTCTACATGGAGCCTTTGAATGTGGAATATCTTGCAAAGATAATAAGGCGTGAACGCCCCGATGCCCTTCTTGCGGGACTTGGCGGACAGACGGGACTTAACCTTACCATGGAACTGGTAAACGAGGGTGTCCTTGATGAATGCAGATGTACTTTGCTTGGAACAAAAAAGAGCAGCATCGAGCTTTCAGAGGACCGAGAACTCTTCAAGAACATGTGTGAGGAGATCGGAGAGCCCGTTATCAGATCCGAGATCGTAAGGAACATGGAAGAGGGAAGAAAGGCTGCAGCCGATATAGGCTTCCCCCTTGTAATCAGACCTGCCTTTACACTGGGCGGTACCGGCGGCGGATTTGCCGGAAATGAAGAAGAATACGAAGAGATACTCAAAAATGCCCTTTCATTATCTCCGGTCAGCGAAGCTTTGATCGAAAAGAGTGTAAAGGGCTTTAAGGGGATCGAATACGAGGTAATAAGGGACTCAGCCGACAATGCCATTGTTGTCTGCAACATGGAGAACGTGGATCCCGTAGGTATCCACACCGGCGACTCGGTGGTTGTGTGTCCTTCACTTACCCTTACCAACAGAGACTATCAGATGCTGCGTGACAGCGCACTTAAGATAATCAGACGCCTTCGGATCGAAGGCGGATGTAATGTACAGTTTGCTCTTGATCCCGTATCAAGAGAGTACTTCGTCATCGAAGTTAACCCCCGAGTATCAAGATCCTCCGCCCTTGCATCAAAGGCCAGCGGCTATCCCATAGCAAGAGTCTCCGCAAAGATCGCGGTGGGACTTACACTTCCCGAGATACCTCTTGCCAACACACCTGCCTGCTTTGAGCCGGCGCTTGACTATGTCGTTACAAAGATGCCAAGGTTCCCCTTCGACAAGTTCAAGGACGCAAATCCCGCCCTTAACACCCAGATGAAAGCAACGGGTGAAGTAATGGCTGTGGGACGCACCTTTGAGGAAAGCTTCTTAAAGGCCATCAGAAGCCTTGAAACGGGACATGATTACCTTTACGACGCCAAGTTTGACGACAATACAAACCAGGAGATCCTTGACTTCATCAAGGACGGTACCGACACAAGGATCTATGCCATCGCAGAGCTTTTAAGACGCGGAGTCACTGATGAGGAGATAGTGTCCGTTACCGGAATGGATAAGTTCTTCATCGACAAGTTAAGGGCCATCACGGATGAAGAAGAAGCTCTTAAGAATAAAAAGGGCGATAAGACCGCTCTTCTTGAAGCAAAGCGCATGGGCTTTCCCGATACGGAGATCGCAAAACTCTGGGGAGAACCCTTATCGTACGTTGAGAAGCTCAGGAAGGAAACGGGAGTACAGCCTGTCTTTAAGATGATCGACTCCTGCGCATCTGAGTTTAAGAGCTACATTCCTTACTTCTACTCAACCTACGAGCGGGAGAACGAAGCTATAGTCGAGGACAGAAAGAAGATCGTTGTTCTCGGTTCCGGTCCCATAAGGATCGGCCAGGGTGTGGAATTTGACTATTCCACAGTTCATGCAGTAAAGACCATAAAGAGCCTTGGTTACGAGGCTATAATCATCAACAACAACCCAGAGACGGTTTCCACGGATTACACCACTGCGGACAAGCTTTATTTCGAGCCCCTCTGCACGGAAAACGTCATGAACATCATAGATATGGAGAAGCCCGACGGAGTCATTGTTTCTCTGGGAGGCCAGACCGCCATTAATCTGGCTCAGTCCCTTCACGACAGGGGAGTTAAGCTTGTGGGAACGGGAGTCGAGGCAATTGACAGAGCCGAGGACCGCGACCTCTTTGAGAAGGTCCTTGACGATCTTTCAATCCCCAAGCCCGAAGGATATGTTTCATCAAGTATCGAGGAAGGCCTTAAGATCGCAGAGAAGATTGGCTATCCCGTACTTGTCCGTCCCTCCTTTGTTCTGGGAGGAAGGGCGATGCAGATCGTATCAAAGCCTTCGGAAATGGAGCACTATCTTAAGAATGCGGCTGAAGTTGATGAAGAACGCCCCGTTCTTGTTGACAAATACATAAAGGGCAAGGAACTGGAAGTGGATGCCATCTGTGACGGCAGCAGTGTTTTTGTTCCGGGCATCATGGAACTGGTGGAGAAGACAGGTGTTCATTCCGGCGACTCCATAAGTGTATATCCGCCCTTTACAGTATCCGAGAAAGTCAAGGAGACCATCCTCGACTACACGAAGCGCCTGGGCCTCGGCATAGGCATCGTGGGCCTTTTCAACATCCAGTTCATAGTCGATGAAAAAGAAAACGTATACATCATAGAAGTTAACCCCAGGTCCTCGAGAAGTGTTCCTTTTATCTCAAAGGCTACGGGAATAGCACTTCCCGACATAGCTACAAAGGTTATGCTGGGACACAGTTTAAGCGAGCAGGGAATAACCGAGAACATGCCCAGATACGACAGGTTCTATGTAAAGGTTCCCGCCTTCTCGTTCCTTAAGCTCAGGGGAATGGATTCCTATCTGTCTCCCGAGATGAAGTCAACAGGTGAAGCCATCGGATACGATGAGAAGCTTCACAGGGCAATGTACAAGGCCCTTACGGCTTCGGGTGTTGCCATCAGGACTCACGGAACGGTAATAGTTTCCCTTGCGGACGAGGATAAGATCGAGGCAATGCCTCTTATAAAGAGATTCTACGATCTGGGATTCAATATCGAGGCAACTTCACTTACGGGTAAATATCTTGCGGATTACGGTATAAAGAACCGTGTGAGAAAGAAGTTAAGCGAGGGCAGTACCGAGATCCTGGAAGCCATAAAGGCCGGCGGAGTCAGCTACGTTATCAATACCCGTGCCATCCTTTCGGGAGTACATTACGAGGACGGTGCGGCCATCAGACGCTGTGCGACCGAGAATAACGTGACCATGTTCACATCCCTTGATACACTCCGTGTTGTTCTTGACGTACTGGAAGAACAGGATATGGGAGTATCAACCATAGACGCTTAAGGAGGTTTTTATGATCGACAAGCCCAGGGAGAAATGCGGGGTCTTCGGGATCTACACGAAGGATAAGGAAGCGGCAAAGGACATTTTCTTCGGACTTACCGCCCTTCAGCACAGAGGACAGGAATCCGCGGGTATGGCGCTTTGCGATACCGACGGTGAAAAGGGTAATATAAGCTTCTACAAAGGCATGGGCCTTGTTAGCGAGGTGTTTAAAGCCGACCGCTTAAAGGAACTTAAGGGCAATATCGGTGTGGGACATGTGAGATATTCGACCACCGGTGCCAGCAAGCTTGAAAATGCCCAGCCCGTAGTCTTTAATTACCAAAAGGGAACACTTGCCACCGTTCACAACGGAAACATTGCGAATGCTCCCGCTCTTAAGGAGGAGCTGTTAAACGACGGAACCGTATTCAGAAGCGATACGGATACGGAAGTGCTGGCTCTTATGGTTGCCAAGGAAAGGGCACATTCCGCCAATGTTCAGGAAGCGGTCAGGAAGGTTTCGGCAAAGCTTAAGGGCAGTTTCGCCATAATCATCATGAGCCCCCGAAAGCTTGTTGCTATGAGAGATCCGCTGGGAATAAAGCCCCTCTGCATCGGTAAAAGGGGAGAGGATGTCATCATAGCATCCGAGTCCTGCGCACTTTCGGCCGTTGATGCGGAGTTTGTCCGGGATGTATTGCCCGGTGAGATAATAACCGTGTCAAAGGACGGTATAGCTTCGGATACGACTCTCTGCGGAGGAAGGCATGCTCACTGCGTGTTTGAGTATATATACTTCGCACGTCTCGATTCAGTCATAGATTCAAAGAGTGTTTACGATGCAAGGTTCAGGGCGGGCGAGGCTCTGGCAGCGGATCATCCCGTAAAAGCGGATATAGTAACGGGTGTTCCCGAATCCGGTCTTGCGGCTGCGGAAGGCTATTCCGCAGGTTCCGGAATTCCCTTCGGCCTTGTGTTCCACAAGAACAGCTATCTTGGCCGTACTTTTATCAAGCCCGATAAGAACAGCCGCAAGGAAGCGGTTCATCTTAAACTGAATGTCATCGAAAGTGCAGTTAAGGGTAAGAGCATAGTCATCATCGACGACTCCATAGTAAGGGGGACCACAATGGCCAACCTTATAAGGCTCCTTAAGGAAAAGGGTGCAAAAGAGGTGCATGTAAGGATCAGTTCACCTCCATTCCTTTACCCCTGTTATTACGGAACCGATGTACCGGATAACTCCCAGCTCATCGCCGGGGAGAGCGGTGTGGAAGAGATACGTAAGCGCATAGGTGCGGATTCCCTTTTCTACGCAAAGATCGAGGACTTTGAAAAGATGGTCGGTGACCTTCCCATCTGCAAGGCCTGCTTCGACGGAAATTATCCTACGGAAAATTTTTAAAAAATGTGTTGACAAACAAAAAAAACAAGTTTAATATCAAGCCCATAAAGCAAAGGCGCTTTAGGATATATTCCTAAGGCGCCTTTTTCGTTGCTTTATAATTCTTATTTATGCCGGGGTGGCGCGGACCCCGGTCCAAGAGAAAGGAGACAATATGGATAAGGGTATTCCCGAGATCTACGGATCGCTTGTTTTTAATGACAAGGTAATGAGAGATAAGCTGCCTAAGGATATTTACAGGGCATTGAGGAAGACGATCGATAATAATACACACTTAGAGCTTGATGTTGCGAATGCCGTTGCGGTTGCCATGAAGGAATGGGCCATTGAACACGGCGCAACACATTTCACTCATTGGTTTCAGCCTCTTACAGGCTATACCGCAGAGAAGCACGACAGTTTCATATCACCCGGTGCATGCGGAGACATCACCATGGATTTCTCCGGTAAAGAGCTGGTAAAGGGCGAGCCTGATGCTTCAAGCTTCCCTTCGGGCGGGATCAGAGCTACCTTCGAGGCAAGGGGCTACACAAACTGGGATCCCACATCCCCCGCTTTCATAAAGGACGGAACCCTTTGCATTCCCACAGCCTTTTGTTCTTACAGCGGTGAGGCACTTGATAAGAAAACTCCTTTGCTTCGTTCAATGGAAGCCATCAGCACTGAGGCGGTAAAGGTATTAAAGCTTCTGGGTCGTGATGATGCAACGGGAGTAACAACAACAGTAGGACCCGAGCAGGAATACTTCCTGATCGATGAAGAAGATTATAAAAAGCGTAAGGACCTGATCTTTACGGGAAGAACACTTCTCGGAGCAATGCCTCCCAAAGGTCAGGAGATGGAGGATCACTACTTCGGAGCTTTGAAGCCCAGGGTATCGGATTTCATGCACGAGCTTGACGAGGAACTCTGGAAACTGGGTATCCCCGCAAAAACAAAGCATAACGAAGTTGCTCCCTGTCAGCATGAGCTTGCACGTGTATTTGATACCACAAACGTAGCGGTTGACAGAAACCAGCTTACCATGGAGATCATGAAGAAGGTTGCAAAGAAACACGGTTATGTATGTCTCCTTCACGAGAAGCCTTTTGCAGGCGTAAACGGTTCCGGAAAACATAATAACTGGTCCATAAGCATCAACGGAGGGGAGAACCTGTTAGATCCCGGAAAGACACCGGATGAAAACGTTCAGTTCCTTGTATTCTTAATGGCGGTAATAAGCGCGGTTGATGATTATGCGGATCTTTTGAGACTTTCCGTAGCAAGTGCCGGAAACGATCACAGACTGGGTGCAAACGAAGCACCTCCCGCCATCATTTCAATATTCCTAGGAGAAGAGCTTACGGCTGTTCTTGATTCCATCGAGAATGACAAGTTCTTCGATAAGAAGGGTAAGGTTTTGATGGATATCGGTGCCAAGGTACTTCCTCACTTCACGAAGGATACCACGGACCGTAACAGAACATCACCTTTTGCCTTCACAGGTAACAAGTTTGAGTTCAGATCCTTAGGATCAAGCTTCTCCGTAGCAGGACCCAACACAGTTCTTAATACGGCTGTTGCCGAAGAACTTTCAAAGTTCTATGAAGAGCTTAAGGGTGTATCCAAGGCCAAGCTTCCCGAAGCAATACATGCTTTGTTAAAGAAGACCATCAAGGCTCACAAGAAGGTCATTTTCAACGGAAACGGATATACCGATGAATGGGTAAAGGAAGCGGAAAAGCGCGGACTTTACAATTTCCGTTCAACACCGGATGTTCTTCCCAGACTTATCGCAAAGAAGAATGTGGATCTCTTCAAGAAGCACGGTATCTACTCTGAGACAGAGCTTAATGCAAGATATGAGGTTATGCTTGAGAACTACTGCAAGACCCTTCATATCGAAGGTCTCACGATGCAGGATATGATAGTTAAGCAGTTCCTTCCGGCAGCGCTTGAGTATACCGACGAACTTGTGAATGCGGCTCTTGCAAAGAAGCAGCTTTCAGCTTCCCTTAAGACCGCAACGGAAGAGAAGCAGGCTGAGATCTTAACCGACCTTTACGCAAAGATCTACGCCGAAAATGAGAAGTTAAAGAAGGCAGTGGAGAAGGCCGAGAAGCTTTCCGATTATCAGAAGCAGGCTGATTTCTATCATTCAACCGTTATCCCTCAGATGGAGAAGTTAAGAGCGGTTGCGGATGAAGCAGAGCTTCTTATCCCGGATGAGTTCCTTCCTTATCCCACCTATGAACAGATGCTGTTCTACGTATAAGATCAAAAATAATATTAAGATAAAACGCAAAGGCGCGTGACCCATTGGTTACGCGCCTTCAGCTTTTTAAAGGAGAGATTATTATGAGTGAAGTTTTTTCTGTATGGTTTTTGATAGGTGCCGCACTGGTATTCTGGATGCAGGCCGGATTCGCAATGGTTGAAGCCGGTTTCACAAGAGCAAAGAACACAGGTAACATCTTAATGAAGAACCTGATGGACTTTTGTATAGGAACCGTAGTGTTCATCCTTATCGGTTTCAGTCTGTTACTGGGTGAAGATGTGGTTGGTCTCATCGGAAAGCCCGGATTTGATATCTTTTCAAAGTACGGTGAGTTTGACTGGTCAAACTTCGTATTCAACCTTGTATTCTGTGCTACCACCGCTACCATCGTTTCAGGTGCAATGGCAGAGCGTACAAAATTCCTTTCCTACTGTGTTTACTCCGCTGTCATCTCAGCAGTGATCTACCCCATCGAAGCTCACTGGATCTGGGGCGGCGGCTGGCTTTCAAACCTTGGTTTCCACGATTTCGCAGGTTCTACAGCGATCCACATGGTAGGCGGTATCTCCGCACTTATCGGTGCAGCTATACTCGGTCCCCGTATCGGCAAGTTCGAGAAGGACAAAGACGGAAAGATCACAAAGGTTAACGCATTCCCCGGTCACAACCTTCCCATCGGATGTCTCGGCGTATTCATCCTCTGGCTTGGCTGGTACGGCTTCAACGGCGCAGCAGCAACAAGCGTTGAACAGTTAGGTTCCATTTTCGTAACAACAACAAT
>JAEEIN010000090.1 GCA_016281385.1 Lachnospiraceae bacterium
CTCACAAAGAGTGAGCAGAAATTTCATGATAAAACGAAGCTTCGTGATGTGGCCATTCTCACCCTCCTTCTTGGAACCGGAATCCGTGTTTCCGAGCTGGTCGGTCTGGATATGGATAATATAGACTTTAATACAAACGGTATCCTCATAAAAAGAAAGGGCGGCAAGGAAGCAACGGTTTATTTCGGAGAAGAGGTTGAAACCGCACTTAACGATTATCTTGAGAAAAGAAGGACGATCCTTCCTGCGGACGGCCATGAAAAGGCACTGTTTTTGTCTTTACAGAATAAGCGTTTATGTGTCAGAGCCGTTGAAAATCTCGTTAAAAAGTACGCTTCAAAACTTACAACCATCAAAAAGATCACTCCACACAAATTAAGAAGCACCTACGGCACAAGCCTTTACAGAGAAACCGGTGACATATATCTGGTTGCAGATGTTCTCGGACATAAGGACGTAAATACCACAAAGAAACATTACGCAGCCATTGAAGACGATCGCAGACGTTCTGCCGCAAACATCGTTAAGCTGCGTGATAACAAAGATGAATAAAGGGAATATCATATGAAAAAAGTAGTCATTATAGACGGCCAGGGCGGACGTCTCGGTCAGCTTATAGCCGAAGGCATCATCAATTCAAAGATCGAATGCGATCTTTACGGAATTGGCACAAATACCGCTGCTACAGCTGCAATGATAAAAGCCGGTGTGAAAAATGCCGCTACGGGTGAAAACCCCATCATAGTAGCCTGCAGAGATGCGGATGTGATCATCGGACCCATTGCCATTACTTCCGCCGATTCTCTTTTAGGTGAGATAACTCCCAATATGGCAGTTGCTGTTGGTCAGAGTAAGGCCACAAAGCTTCTGCTTCCCGTAAGTCATTGCAACAATCTGGTGGTGGGAACAAAGGATCTTAACATGAATGAAATGGTTGATGCGGCTGTAGAACAATTGAAAAGATTATAATAATATAAAGAAAACCTGCGGTTTCCCGCAGGTCTTCTTTATGAATGGATGGTTGTGTAATAGGGAATAACAATATATCTTACAGAAACGGGGGTTTCCAAAGAATCGATACTGTTCATGAACAGAACTTCACGAATATAATGCTCCTTTGAAGTCATTTCAGGGATCGCATAGATATCGGCAAGTTCCTCGATCATGTCGGCTGACTTGATCTCAACTGTCA
Source organism: Lachnospiraceae bacterium (assembly GCA_016281385.1). Lineage (GTDB taxonomy): Bacteria > Bacillota > Clostridia > Lachnospirales > Lachnospiraceae > UBA1258. Next base: position 1,193 of record JAEEIN010000090.1, read on the forward strand.
TGTAATGCTTGTAATATTCCTTCTCGGAACCGTCGGATGCTACGCTCTTAAGGCAAAAGAATATGCTTAAAAGTGCGATAAAAAGGATCGTGGCCAACACAGTGATTACGATATGCTGCCTTAACTCCTTACGTCTTTCCATCAATCTCAATTCGCTTCTTGTCATTACGCCTGAATTCATATATGGCCTCTTTCGAACATTTGTTGTGAACACTTGTTTGCTGTATCTATAATATAACGAACACGCATTCGTTTGTCAACACTTTTTTCGAACAAATATTCAGAATATATGTTTGCATTTTAGACAGGTATATGTTATATTGATTCTGTAAACATATACTTTTAAAGGGAGGTACATTATGAGTTCAGGACTTACATCCAAGCAGGGAGAGATTCTGGAATTTATCAAGCAGGAAGTATTATCCAAGGGATATCCTCCGTCCGTTCGTGAGATCTGCGAAGGCGTTAATCTTAAATCCACATCTTCCGTTCATGCCCACCTTTCAAATCTTGAAAGAAAGGGTTATATAAGAAGAGACCCTACAAAACCCCGTACCATCGAGATCTGCGATGATTCCTTCAATAATGTAAGGACTGACACCGTAAGCATCCCGGTAGTCGGAACCGTAGCTGCAGGTCAGCCCATTCTCGCCGAGCAGAACATATCCAATTATTTTCCGATCCCCATGGAATATGTTCCCCAGAAGGAAGCTTTTATCTTAAAGGTCAAAGGCGATTCCATGATAAACATCGGCATCATGAACGGCGATCAGGTTCTTGTAGAGAATACACAGAGTGTCCGAAACGGTGACGTAGTCGTTGCTCTCATTGAGGATTCTGCAACCGTAAAGACCTTCTATCGCGAAAACGGTCACATCCGTCTTCAGCCCGAAAATGACACCATGGATCCCATCATTGTCGACGACTGCATGATCCTGGGCAAAGTCTTCGGAGTTTATAGATTCTACAACAACTATTGATTAATTGAACGACTGAAATATATATTTCTTTACAAAAATAGACGAAAGGTATGTCACAAAGCGAGTTTTTCACGGTGCTTTTTACCGTGAAACTGTCTGAGCGACTGACATACTTTCGTCTATTCACATCCTAAATATTCTTAAGTAATTCTACTCTTCTACCACAGCATCTCTCCATATCCTCTCGAGATTATAAAACTCTCTGCTCTCGGGATTGAAGATGTGTATCATAAAATCACCGTAGTCCATAAGTATCCAGTTGGCATTCTGATAACCCTCTGTCTGCTTTGCAAAAAAGCCTGCCTTTGCAAGTGCATCCGAAGCCGCATCAGCCATTGCCTGGATCTGGCTTGTATTACTTCCTGTAGCAAGAAGGAAATAATCTCCTATGGGAGAAAGCCCGGTGATGTTAAGGATCTTAACATCAAATGCCTTCTTGTCTTCCATTGCATTCTTTGCAATTATAACCGCTTCTTTTATTTCCATACTTAAGTTCTCTCCTTAAGATAATATTCGTAGGTCTTTTCCGTCATTTCATCCACATTGTCCGGTGATTTGGTATTAAGATACGAAACCGTGTCTTCAAGGATCATCAAAAGTGCAGCATCAAGATCCTCAAAGGCAGTTTTTCTGATCACATCCAGCCTGCTCATTACTGTACGGTTGGGCTCTATATAATCCGCAACATAGATGATCTTTTCAAGAAGATTCATGCCCGGCTTTCCGGTTGTATGATAACGAATGGCATTAAGAACATCCTCATCTTTGATACCGTAAGTATTCTTCGCTATATAAGCACCGGTCTTTGCATGCAATATCTGGGGATGTGCTTTCTCCGCCTCAGACACTTCAAGTCCGAACTTTTCAGCCAAAGATACCTGTTCCTTACTCTTATAAGCTTTGGCGCAGTCATGCAAAAGCCCTGTAAGATAAGCCTTGTTTATGTCATATCCATATTTCATTGCAAGGCATACCGCAGTATGCGCTACACCCAGAGTGTGCCTGTAACGCGCGGTATCAAGTTCTTTTTTTAACTTGTCCTCAATAGCGGAAAATTCAGAGAAATCCATTGACCTTTCCCCTTAAATATTATTTCGGAAGCTCGATCTTCTTTTTATCTTTGTTTTCTTTGTAAAGAACGATCTTTTTTCCGATGACCGAAACCAGTTCCGATCCGGTGCGTTCAGCTAATGTCTGCCCCATAGCCTTGGGATCCTCAAGACAGTTGTTCAAAACAGTTATCTTTACCAGTTCCCTTGTATTGAAACACTCAGCCACAGCCTCTGTGATCTCCGGTGTAAGGGCACTCTTTCCGATCTGAAAGATGGGGGATTCTTTACTTGCAAGACTTCTTAAATATGCTCTCTGTCTACTGTTCATATATTATTCCTTATTTGTAATAATCAAAAGAAAATCCGTATATTCTTACGGTATCTCCGTCATTGATACCCATTTCTTCAAGTTTCTTAAGAATTCCGTTATCCTTAAGGAAATTCTGGAAGAACAAAAAGCCCTTCTCGGATTCAAGGTTTGTATAACCAAGCATCTTTTCGATCCTGGGACCTTCAACAACGTATTCACCGGTCTTTTCATCATAAGAGACTTCATAAGGTTCATCGGAATAAAGACCGCCGAATTCAAGTGACATTTCGGGTTCAAACACAACGGTTTCACGCGGATAATCCTTAAGCATTCCCGCAAGGTGATAAATAAGTTCCTTAACACCTTCTCTTGTAGCAGCCGATATAGGGAACACCTCATAGCCTTGGGGTTCAAATTCGTCCTTTAAACGCTTAAGAACAGCCTCTCTGTCCTCACATGCATCAAGCTTGTTTGCTGCAATGATCTGAGGCTTGTTTGCGACATCGGCTTTATACTTCTTAAGCTCGTCATTGATCCTGTAAATGTCCTCAACGGGATCGCGTCCTTCAACGGAAGCAGCATCCACCACATGAACAAGGATCCTTGTCCTCTCTATATGACGAAGGAAATCAAGGCCGAGACCTACACCTTCGCTGGCTCCTTCCACAAGACCCGGAATATCCGCAATAACAAAACCACCGCTTCCTTCAAGATCCACAACTCCGAGGTTAGGCTGAAGTGTGGTGAAATGATAATTGGCGATCTTGGGCTTGGCATTGGAAACAACCGATAAAAGGGTGGATTTACCTACATTTGGAAATCCTACAAGGCCTACGTCGGCGATACTCTTAAGTTCAAGACATACGCACAATTCCTTGGCAGGCTGACCGGGCTTTGCATACTTTGGTGCCTGCATTGTGCTTGTGGCATAATGCATGTTACCAAGACCGCCCCTTCCTCCTTCAAGAAAAACAACACGTTGATTCTCTCCGGACATGTCAAGCAGGACTTTTCCGCTTTCTTCATCCTTTATGACGGTTCCTTCCGGAACCTTTAATACGATATCTTCTCCGTCTTTACCGTGACAACGTCTCTTTCCGCCGTTTTCTCCGTCTTCCGCACGGAAGTGCTTGTTGAAACGATAGTCGGATAAAGTGGTCATTCCTTTATCCACTTCAAAGATAACGCTTCCGCCCTTTCCCCCGTCACCGCCGGCGGGGCCACCGTCGGGCACGTATTTTTCACGTCTGAAGGAAACGTGACCGTCTCCGCCTTTACCGCTCTTTAAATAAATCTTTGCTCTGTCCGCAAACATATCTTAATCCTTTTAATTATTGAAAAAAACAGCTTCAAGCGTACAACTTGAAGCTGTTTAAATGATC